>JAPLPC010000309.1 GCA_026400425.1 Hyphomicrobiales bacterium
GCGCGCTCGACGACAGCGCGCCGGCCGAACGCGATGCGCCGACGGTGGCCCGTTTGCGTGCTGCCGGCTTCATTCTGATCGGCCGCACCAACATGGTGGAGTTCGCCTATTCCGGCATCGGCACCAATCCGCATTACGGCACGCCGAAGGGGGCGTGGCAGCGCGAGGTCGGCCATGTGCCCGGCGGTTCGTCCTCGGGCGCTGCGGTGTCCGTGCTCGACGGCATGGCGCATGCGGCGCTCGGCACCGACACCGGCGGCTCCTGCCGCATCCCGGCCGCGTTCAACGGCATCGTCGGCTACAAGCCGACCCAGCGCCGCATACCGCTCGACGGCGCGGTGCCGCTGTCCTTCACGCTCGACAGCATCGGCCCGCTGGCACGCAGCGTCGCCTGCTGCGCGGCGATGGATGCGGTGCTCGCCGGCGAGCCGGAATTCGAACTCGTGCCGCGCGCCGTCAAAGGCATGCGGCTGGCGATCCCGACCACCATCGCGATGGATGAACTCGATCCCGTCGTGGCCGAGGTGTTCGAGCGCAGCATCAAGCTGCTCGCCGCGAACGGCGCGCTGATCGAGCGCATCGCAGTGCCCGCTTTCAATGATATCCCCGTCATGAGCAGCAAAGGCGGCTTCACCGCCGCCGAGGCCTTTGCCTGGCATCGCGAATTGCTGACGGCGAAGGGCGATGTCTACGATCCCCGCGTCTCCGTGCGGATCGCGCGCGGCGAAGCCATGACCGCCGCCGATTACATCGATCTGCTGCCGATGCGCCGCTCGCTGATCGCGCGCGTCGAGGCGACCATCGCGCCCTATGATGCGCTGGTGATGCCGACCTGCGCCATCGCGCCGCCGTCGATCGCCGAGATGGCCGACGACGGCGTGTTCGCCAAAAAGAACCTGATGGCGCTGCGCAACTGCACGCTCATCAACATGATCGACGGCTGCGCCATCTCGCTCCCCATTTCGCGCAAGGACGAAGCGCCGGTCGGCCTGATGCTTGCTGCGGCGGTCGGTAGCGATCGCAGGATCTTCGAACTGGCGGCAGGAATCGAAGAGACGATGCGCGGATAACCCCGCCCCTCATCCTGAGGAGCGGCCCTTTGGCCGCGTCTCGAAGGATGGCGACACGCGCCAAGTCATGGTTCGAGACGGCGCCAAGTGGCGCCTCCTCACCATGAGGACCAAGTTTTAAACGTCACGACATCCAAGCCAAGGATCATCCCATGACCACTCTCTCCCTCACCCTCGACGCCAAGGGCGCGCAGACCCCGCTCGCCATCACGCTGACCCAGGGCGTCATCGCCGGCTGGACCGGTCGCGATCCCGTCGCGCGCGATCATCACATCAAGGAGCTGCAGGAGCTTGGCATCGCACCGCCGGCCACGACGCCGATCTATTATCGCTGCGCCGCGCGCCGCTTCACCACCGATGCCATGATCGAATGCACCGACGTCAATTCGTCGGGCGAGGTCGAGTTCTGCCTCATTGCTTCGGGCGGCAAGACCTATGTCGGCGTCGGCTCCGACCACACCGACCGTCAGGTCGAAACCTACAACATCACCGTGTCCAAGCAGATGTGCGACAAGCCGATCGCACCGGTGGTGTGGGAGCTGCACGAGGTGCTGCCGCATTGGGACCAGATCATCCTGCGCTCCTGGGCCACCATCAAGGGCGAGAAGGTGCTGTATCAGGAGGGCCTGCTGAGCGGTATGCTGCCGGTCGCCGACCTCATCAAGAAGGGATTTGACGCCGACACGCTGCCCGATGGCACTGCGATGTTCGGCGGCACCTTCGCCGCCAAAGGCGGCATCCGCCCGGCGGAGCGTTTCGACTACGAGATCGAGGATCCCGTGCTGAAGCGCAAGATCAGCCACGGCTATGCGGTGAAGACCTTGCCGGTGGTGGGATAGCGCGCGCGGCGCTGTCCCGCATCTCGCTTCGAGAGTCCCATGACCGACCTGTTCGCGACCATCACCGATGCCCAGCCTGCGCGCGACGTGCTCGCCGATGGCGCGGTGTTGTTGCGCAATGGGCTCGGTGACGATGCGGACGCTGTGATCGCCGATCTCCGCGCCATCGTGAAGGCAGCACCGTTCCGCCATCTGGTGACGCCGGGCGGCCATACGATGTCGGTGGCGATGACCAATTGCGGCCGCGTCGGCTGGGTGTCGGACAGCAGCGGCTATCGCTACCATGCGATCGATCCCGACAGCGGTGTGGCCTGGCCGGCGATGCCCGCTTCGCTGCGCAGCCTGGCGGCGCGCGCCGC
>JAPLPC010000335.1 GCA_026400425.1 Hyphomicrobiales bacterium
CTTCATGCCGACGATCATGTCGGCGATCTTCTGGGCGTTCGCCAGCACCTCGGCCTTGGTATGCAGCCGCGGCATCTTGTAGTTCACGACCGCAACGCCGACCGTGTCCTTGCTGGATGAAATATCACCGTGATGCATCGCGAAGATCTCCGTTACACGGCGGATGGTGGGCCGCGCATCGGAGACGGGGAATACGTGGATTTACGGATGTGGCCATGGGATACGGGTCTGCACCGACGTCATTGAGAAGTGCCCTTCCGACGAAACAATCCAGACCTTCATTTTCGCAGAACTGGATTGCTTCGCTTCGCTAGCAATCACGTCTGCGAGGTTCCCGCTAAAGCCCCGCCTTCCCGATCGCGTCGTTGAACGAGCGGTCCATGATGGCGTTGGCGTCGAGTTTCTGCTTGATCAGGCCGTTGCGCTCATACAGATCGATGGTCTTCTGCTCGTCCGCGATCACGCTGTCGTCGATCGGAGCGATCTTGATCTTGGCGCGCTGCAGCCAGTGCAGCGGCACTTCGGTGGGAATGCGCATCAGCTTGCCCCATGTGTCGGCATAGCTTTGCTGATTGTTCAGCGCCCACGCCCGTGCCGCCGTCAGCCGCTTCAGGTAGTCTTCGAGTTCGGGACGTTTGGTCTTGATCGCATCGGGCGTCGCCACCTGCAGGCTCAGCCCTGCCGAGAGACCTTCTGCGGTGAGAATGCGCTTCGACTGAAACAACACTTCTTCCTGGCTGACATAAGGCTCCCACGTGGACCACGCATCGACCGAGCCGCGGCTATAGGCGACCTTGGCGTCCGACGGCGCCAGGAACACGATCTGCACGTCGGCGGCAGTCCAGCCCTTGCTTTCCAGCGCAGCCAGAATGAGCTGGTGCCCGATCGAGCCGCGGCCGGTGGCGATCTTCTTGCCCTTGAGATCGCCGAAGCTTTTGATGGCCGAGTCTTTCGGCACGACGATGGCCAGACCTTCCTGGGTCTGGCGGATCGCAGCAATGGCCTTCACCGGCACATTCGCGGCCGCGGCAAAGGTGAATGGCGCATCGCCGACCAGACCGGTCTCGATCGCGCCCGCACCGAGCGCTTCGAGCAGCGGCGCCGCCGCCGCGAATTCCTTCCACTCGATCTTGTAAGGCACATCCTTGAGCGCGCCGGACGCTTCCAGCACGGCGCGCGAATTGCCCTTCTGGTCGCCGACGATCAGCGTGGTCTCGGCATGGGCGGACCCGGACAGCGCCGCGAGGATCAGACCGACTGCGAGTGTAAAACGGTTCATGCTGCAACGACTTCCTTGTTTGCGCCGCGCGCGGCAATCAGTTGCCGCGTCAGCGGGATCAATTCACGTCCGTAATCGATGGCGTCGATCAAAGGATCGAAGCCGCGGATCAGGAAATGGCTGACGCCGAGATCGTAATAATCGGCGAATACCTCGGCGACCTGCCGCGGCGTGCCGACCAGCGCCGTGGTGTTGCTGTTGGCGCCAGTCAGTTTCGCCATTTCAGTCCACAGCCGCTTGTCGATCCGCGTGCCCTGCTCGGCCAGCGCCAGCAATCGCTTCGCACCGGCAGTGGCATGGCCGTCGGCCGGCTTGCGATAGCCGGTCTGGTCCTGCAGCGCCGTGGCGCGGGCGAGAATGTCATCGGCCTTGGCCCAAGCCTTCTCCTCGGTGTCGGCGATGATCGGCCGCACGGATAGACTGAAGCGCGGTGACGGGCGACCGTATTTGGCAGCGGCCGCGCGCACGCGCGCGGTGACGTCGCGCACCTGCGCATAGGACTCGCCCCACAACGCAAACGTATCGGCGTGCTTGCCGGACACGTCGATGGCCGCCTCGGACGCGCCGCCGACGAACACATGGATCGGGCTATAGGGTTTCACCTGCGCAAAGCCGTTCTCGACCTGAAAATACTTACCCTTGTAGGTGAATGGCTTCTCGCTGGTCCATTCCAGCTTGAGCACGTCCAGCCATTCGCTGGTGCGGGCGTACCGCTCCTCCTTATCGTCAAGCGTGTTGCCGTCCTGGCGCAGTTCCGTCGCATTTCCGCCGGTGATGACGTGCAGTGACACGCGCCCCTTGGAGAATTGATCGACGACGGCGAGCTGCCGCGCCAGCAATGTCGGCGAGGTGAAGCCCGGTCGCTGCGCGATCATGACCTTGAGCTTTTCGGTGACACCCAGCGCATGCTGCGCGACCTGCAGCCCGTCCGGCGAGGTCGAATGAAACGCCAGCAGCGCACGGTCGAAGCCGGCCAACTCATGCGCCTTGGCGACGGTCTCGATGTAACCAGGATCGAGTACCGGCCCGGAGCGCACGCGCGTTTCGGATGAATCGTTATTGGTAATGAAGCCGATGAATTCCACGGACATGACTGTCTCCAGTGAACTTGTTCCGAGTTCAGATGCCGAGCGCGATGCGGCCCGCGGATAGCCGCGCGCTCGCCGAGCGATCATGCAGCGGCGCGCGATCGGCGAAACGTGGCGTGAGCAGAGAGAGTTTGTCGAATGTTCCGGGTATCGCGTCCATCGTCGTCACGCCTTCGCTTTACGGTCTTAAGAAATACCGTTTGAGCAGCGTTACAAGCGATTGCAGGAAATAACGACGTGCGGCCTGATTACCCTCATAGCCAGGGGCTGAAATTCTCTGCGTACCCGCGAGACGAGAATTTTATTCACACATGGTCGCCGCACATTGCGGCAGTCCCTCTCACGACACCGCCGCCGCGCCGCGGCTGCTGCCGATATGGCTGGTCAGTTTCTGCGTGATGTCCCGGCGTAGCGCGTTGAATTCCGGCGATGCGACGTCGCGAGGGCGGGGCAGATCGATGGCGATCTCGCAATCGATCCGGCCAGGCCCCGCGGACATCACGATGACGCGGTCGGCCAGCATCACCGCCTCCTCGACAGAATGCGTCACGAAGATCACGGTCAGCTTCGTCGAGCGCCAGATCTCCACCAGCTCTTCCTGCAACTTGCTGCGCGTCAACGCATCGAGCGCGCCGAACGGCTCGTCCATCAGCAGGATGTCGGTGTCGTTGCTGAGAACGCGCGCGATCGCCACGCGCTGCTTCATGCCGCCGGACAATTGATGCGGATAGCGGTCGGCGAACGCCGTCAGTCCCACCATCGCCATGAATTTGTCGGTAGTCTCGGCGACGACCTTGGATGCGACGCCGCGATGCTTGGGGCCGAAGCCGATATTTTCGCGGACCGTGAGCCACGGGAACAGCGCATAATCCTGAAACACCATGCCGCGATCCGGGCCCGGTTTATCAACCGGAAATCCGTACATGGTGACGGCGCCGCGCGTCGCCTGTTCGAAGCCCGCCACGATCCGCAACAGCGTGGACTTGCCGCAGCCGGAGGCGCCGAGCAGACAGATGAAATCGCCCTTGCGAACCGTCAGATTGACACCGCGCAGCGCCTCCACCGCGCCATTCGAGGCCTGATAGAATTTCTGCACATCGTCGATCGCAAGAATCGTCGGCGCGCCATCGTCCTTGATACGGTCAAGCATGATGCTGCGGACTCCATCGCAAGAAATAATTGCTGAGCGCCAGCAGGATGCGGTCCGACGCGAATCCGGTGAGCCCGATGATGATCATGCCGGTGATCACCAGATCGGTGCGCGACAGCGTGCGGCCGTCCATGATGACCGCGCCGAGCCCTTCCGGCACGCCGGTCATCTCGCCGACCACGATCAGGATCCAGGCGAAGCTGGCGCCCAGACGCAGTCCATTAAAGATACTCGGCAGCGCGGCGGGCAGCACCACGGCACGAAACTGCTGTGCGCCGCTGCAGCCGAGCATGTCCGCCGCCTCGAACAGCCGGACGTCCACCGACTTCACGCCGAAGATGGTATTCAGCAATATCGGAAAGAATGCACCGAGAAACACCAGGAAGATGGCCGCACGCGGACCGAGGCCGAAGAAGATCATCGACAGCGGCAGCCATGCCGTCACAGGGATCGGCCTCAACAGCGACAGCGTGGGGTCGAGCAGCCGGCGCAGCAGCGGCATGCGGCCGATCATCAGACCGAGTGGAATGCCGATGATGGCGGCGCAAAGGAAGCCACCATAAACGCGCTGCACGCTCTTCCAGAAATGAATGGGAAGGGTCGCGCTGTAGGCGTCGTCATAGATGCCGCCAAAGGCAAAATCCCACATCATGATCGCGACGCCAGCCGGCGACGGCACCAGCCGCGTGCCGGTCCAGCGGACCGCCAGATGCCATATCACCAGCAGACAGAGCGGCACGATCACGCCGAGCGCGACGGCGCGGAATCGTTGCGCGCTGGGCTTGCGCGGTGTCGGCACCGCCAGCGCAATCGCGGCCGGCGTCACCGGGATCGATGGCGCGACGGTGCTCATCGTATCGGGAATGCTCATCGACCACTCATGTCGCAGCCAGCGCCTTGACGAAGCTCGCATCGATGAAGGTCTTGTAATCCGGCAATTGCCGGATCTGCTTCTTGGCGAGCATCTGGCCGCCGTAATATTCGGCCTGCTTCATGAACTGGTCGTCGATGTTCCAGGTCAGTTCGACATTGGGCGCCGCCTTCTCGATCGACGGTTTCTGCTGGCCGAGCTTCTGCATGGCGACGGCGATGAACGCCTCACGGTCCTTCATGGCGTATTCGCTGGCGGCCCGGTGGGTCTTGAGTAGCGCCTTGATCAGTGCGGGGTCTTTCTCGATCAGGTGGCGGCGCGTGGTCAGCACCATGTTCAGCGAGCCTGTCGGCGTAGTGTAGGGATATTCGACGATCTGCCCGACGCCATTGGCAAGACTGATGCCCGGACCCGGCTCGGCGCCCATATAAGCGTCGATGTCACCCCGGGCGAGTGCCGGTGCCATATCGCTGAACGATAGACGCACGGCCTCGACATCCTTCACGGTCATGCCTTCGGCTGCGAGGCGATCGAGGACCTGCGTCGATCCCGGCAGGATCGCGACCTTCTTGCCGCGCAGATCCTTGATGGTGTTGATGCCCGAGTCCTTCTTTGCCACCACCGCCATGCCGCGATTACAGGCAGCCGCAATCACGACCACCGGCTCGCCATTGGCGCCACCCAGCGTTGCCGCAGCGAACCCGAAAATGCCGAAATCAACGGTTCCCGTGGCTACGGCATTCTTGCCGTCGGTCGGGGTCTCGAACGGGATCACCTCGAACTTGATGCCGGCCGGCGCGAATTGTTCGTAAAAATACGGCGTCACGCCGTGAATCAGCTTCAGCGTTCCGACTTTGACAACGCGCTCCGCCGCAAACGCAGCGCCCCCGGTCGCCGCCATAGCGGCGGTCGCCGCGGTCAATCGGATAAAATCTCGTCGGCTGCTGCGCATTGCATTCCCTCGGCTGGCCAGTGTCTGCCAAACGAGAAGCAATAACCGTGCCTTGCTCAATAGACGTCGAGCTGGAAGCGACCTTTTCTTTTCAGATCGCTGACGAAGGCGACGGCTTCATCGGTCGAGCGTGCGCCATGCTGGGCGGCGATATCGACGAGAGCCCGCTCGACATCCTTGGCCATCCGTTTGGCATCGCCGCACACATAGACGTGGGCTCCCTCGGCCAACCACGTCCACAGATCGCGGCCGACTTCACGCATGCGGTCCTGCACATAAAACTTCTCGCCGCTGTCGCGCGACCAGGCCAGCGAAAGCCGGGTCAGGAAGCCGTCATTCTTCATGGCGTTGAGTTCGTCGGCATAGAAGAAATCCGAAGCGCTGCGCTGATGGCCGAAAAACAGCCAGTTCTTGCCGGGTGCATTGGTGGCTTTGCGGTCGTGCAGGAAGGCGCGGAACGGGGCGATGCCGGTGCCGGGGCGGACCATGATGATCGGCGTCTCCGGGTGTTCAGGCAAAGGCGAAAGCTTGCCCGGAGTCGCATTATGCGAGGAGGAGATCGAGTAAAGTCTGGGCTGCAGTGGCTCCAGCGCCTCGATAAAGGCTTCCGGATGCGGCCGTACATTCGGAAACTTTTGCAATGCGGCCATCACGTCGAGTGTCACCGCATCGCCATCGGGATCCTCGCCCTGCGCCAGCGCACGGGCCTTGGCGCGTGTCGTGCCGCCGGTGAGATAGGAGATCAGTTCGAACAGGCTATCCGGTGCCGGCGCCAGCGAGACGTCGTACTGCAACACGTCGCGCAGCGTCTTGCCGCGAATTTCGGTCATGTGCGAGGCGCCGAGCAGCGCGATGATCTGATCGACATGGCCGAGATCGTTGCTGGCAAAAACGCCGAAACTGTCGCCGACGACGTAATCCAGCCCGCAGCCGGAAAGATCGAAATCGACGTGCCAGGTTTCCTTCTCCGAGCCCGCGCCATTGAGGAGGCGGCGACCGAGAAATACGGCCTGCGCGGGATTGTCCCGGGAACGCCCGCGCGTCGATGGGTCCAACGCTGCCTCTGCCGGTTCGATCGCGGCAGGTTTTGCAACGGCTGCGACATCCGCTGCAGGCGCCTGGCCAAGCTCTTCGTAAAGCGACTTCAGCATTCGCGCGGTTTCCTTGCCGCCGGGAACGCAGAGATTCAAACGCGGCTCGGATTTGGATGCGATGGCGTCGGAATAGTCGTTGCAGTTATAGCCGCACTGGCCGCAATCCTGCTGCGCCATTGCAGCCATCATCTTGCGGCGCACAGGCTTGCCTTCGGCGAGCTTCATGCGATCGCCGATCGGCATGGTCTGGTCGTGCCAGGGAGCGCCGTCATCCTCCTCCATGATGGCGGTGCCCTGCTCCGCCGATAGCGGCGCCGGTGCCTCGGACAGAAGCCCCGCGAAGAATCCGTTCAGCCAGGAGCGCTGTGCTTCCGAGAACGGCGCCGACGACGGAATGATATCCAGCTTGGGAGGTGTCACCATCTGGTTCATGCGGCCACCTCATCAGCAAGCCTGCGCAAGGCCGCCGCATCATGGCGGCGCGAGAATGAGAGGAACGTCTCGTCCGCCGAGGCACGGTTGGCGAGGTAGGCTTTCAGCAGTCGCTCGACGACAGCCGGCGCGTCTTCGGATTTGATGTTTTGGTAGACCTCCTGCCCGACGTCGGCATTGGGGCCGAAACCGCCGCCGGTGAAGATGTGGAAACCGTCGACGGCGTCGTCGCTATCGACGCTCTGCACGCGCGCACCGATCATGCCGATA
>JAPLPC010000197.1 GCA_026400425.1 Hyphomicrobiales bacterium
GACGCTTGGCGTTCGTTTCGTCGCTTGAAGGCATACGGTTGAGTCCACTCGGTTGAATCCATTCGGCGGAATCAATGGCGCTCGAAATCATCGTCCCCATCCTGATGAGCTGCGCATTGCTGTGGTGGATAGGCCGCGGCATCGGCTGGTCCACGCGCCTGATGGTTGCGGCGATCACGCTGGTCATCGTCGTCGCCATTCTGTTGGTCGAACGGGCGATCCAGTAACCCGTCATGTCAGCGGCGGCGCCACCCAGGTGACGAAGCCCGGGCGCCGGGCAATGGTGTCGTACCAGCGGCTGAGCTCGACGAGGTCGGGGCGTTCGATGCCATCGATCCCGAACCAGCGCCGGGCATAGCAGCCGACCACCAGATCGGCGAGGCTGAACGCGTCGCCTTCGAGATAGGCGCGGCCGGCGAGTTGATGGTCGATGATGGCCCAGAGTTTGGCATTTTCATCGGTGGCGGTCCGCAGCGCTGCGAGGTCGCGCTGCGCCGGCGGCGTTCGCACCGCGCCCCAGAACAGCGGACGCTCGGCGGGCTGCAGCGTGCTCAGCACCCAATCGAGCCAACGCTCGATGCCGGCGCGGATCTGCGGCTGGGCGGGATAGAGTTTGCCGTCAGGGTCGAAGCAAAGCGCAAGATAGCGGACGATGGCGTTGGACTCCCACAGCGTAAAATCGCCGTGCTGCAACGTCGGCACGCGGCCGTTCGGGTTCATCGCAAGATACGGAGGCTCGCCGTTACGACCATATTGCATCCCGGCATCGACGCGCTCGAAAGCAAGGTCGAGTTCGTTCAGGCACCACAGAACCTTTTGCACATTGCCTGAATTGATGCGGCCCCAGACCAGCAACGGGGGAGAAGGAGAAGCGGGCACGGCGTTTCCTCGTGACAATCAGCGAACCGCATGTTGCCGCTGCCAGCGCTGCTTCACAAGTCTCGCGCAGTCGTTGCCAACAACCAGTGCAGCTCTCCAAACGCAATACGGGCCCCGCATCCGCGAGGCCCGTATTGTTGTCCGATCGAAAAGCTTAGCGTCCGAAGAACAACCAAAGCAGGATGATCACCGGAATAGGAATACCCAACATCCAAAGTAAAAGTCCACGTCCCATTGTCTCAGCCTCCTGTGAAGTCGTTGTCATCATCACAACGAGATCGATGGTGCTGAGTTCCGCGCCGACAGCGCGAAAAACCGGATTCGATTACCAATGGCCCGTGTTCGGCATCGAAGTCCACGGTTCTTGCGCAGGCAGCGCATCGCCTTTCTGCAGAATTTCGATCGAGTGCAGGTCGGGTGAGCGCACGAAGGCCATCTGACCATCGCGGGGCGGGCGATTGATGGTGATGCCGAGCTTCATCAGGCGATCACAGGTGGCGTAGATGTCGTCGACTTCGTAAGCAAGATGTCCGAAATAGCGATCTTCACCATAGGTTTCTTCGTCCCAATTATAGGTGAGCTCCACCAGCGGCGATCCGCGGCCGGTCTGGCCCGCAAGAGCAGGCACGTCCTCGTCGGCGGCGAGAAACAACAGTGTAAATTTCGCCTTGTCATTATCGACGCGGCGGACCTCTTTCAGGCCCAGTGCATCCACGTAAAATTTGAGGGCCACATCGAGGTTTCGAACGCGAAGCATGGTGTGCAGGAAGCGCATTTCAGTCTCCGTAAATAGGCGAGGGGCCGGTCACCCTGGACATGAATAGCAGCTCGATACGACGGAAAGCCGCGCGATGGAAGGCTGTGCGCAATGGGCGGTGTCGGTGGATACAGTGCGTGTCAGGCCGTCACATCGACGATTGCGGGGGTCGCAATCTCACGCTTGTGCCAAACGGTCAAATCTCGGCGCGGACTACCCCACTCGTATTCGTCGCCGTTCGCGGCGAGGTGGGCAAGTGCTGCACCATGCGCCAGGTTTTCGCTGTCGGCTTCCACGATCACTTCGGTCGATTCCTCCACCGATCGAACGACCACTACGCTGTAGAATTTTTTCGCCATGGCCTGACAACAGCGAAGCCCGTCTGGCGTTCCCGCCGATACGACTGGTCAGTCATCAGGAAGCGATCGTCGCGCTAACGCGCGGCTGGTGTCGTATTGGGGGTGAAGGGGACGATCACGCGAGCCGGTGCGATGTCTTGCTGAACACCGGATGCGGCAACGACCGGCGATCTATCTGCGGCTTTGCCAGCCATTGCCGACGACGGCTGAAGCAGCGCTGGCGCAAATGCGATCAAACAACAGATCAATGCGACGGTGCCGAGCAACAGGGTGACATTGTCTTCTTCGCGTGGTCCCATCCGATGCAAACGCGGAGAAGCATCATCGGTTCCGCTCCGCACCGCACTAGACTTCAACATCGATGACGGGCGCTCGCTCTCTGCCAGCTTCCGGAGACTCGGATTTCTCGCGATAGGCCCTGCTGGCCTGCAGCTGATCCCAACGGCCTCGGCGTAGACGCAATTCTCCGTAAGGCAGCGGATGCGGCTGCAGCTCAACGACAGGTACGATGAGGGCGCGCGAATTCATAATCCGTCAATGCAGCCCCCATCGTAGGGTTCGGTCGCTGCGCTCGACATGCTTAACGAAATCTTGACGCCTTCCGTCGATCCAAACCAAAACAGCGCCCCGAGGGGCGCTGTATGGATCGGGAGACATTGATGTTCAGGGCGCCGGTAGTTACAGGCCGTAGGGCACCCCGTAATAGTCGTTCACCGATCGCGACCGGGCGGTGTCGGCCCAATTCCATTCGGCGTCGCCCTCGTATTTGGGCGCCGTCTCCAACTGCTGCTGCGTGACGCCGGTGCGATAACCACCGAGTTCGGTATCATATTTGAGCGACTGCCAGGGGAGCGGATAGTGATCGTCCCCGATCCCGAGAAATCCTCCGAACGAGAGCACGGCGTAGGATACGCGGCCGCTCTTCTTGTCGATCATGACGCGCTCGATCGATCCGATCTTCTGGTCGTCGGGGCCGTACACGGCAGTACCTTCAACCTTGTCGCTGCCGATCAGATTGCCTTGCTCGCTTGCTTCAAGTGCCATGGTCACCTCCATGTTTCGTTCTGAATCCAACCCTTGCTGACTTGAAACGTTCCCGGATTCAGCGGCTCACGACGAGCCGCAATTGCGGCTTCAATGTCGCCTTCAGCTCCTCGTTCAACTGCAGCACACGTGGGTCGCGTGAACGCGCGGCGCAGTTGGAAAACTGATTGACGGAGCGAGCCAGAGCTTCGCGTTCATCGTGGGTGCGCGTCACCTGCGGATGGGCGAGGCGCAGCACCATGCCGCCGAGGCCCACCAGGAGCTCATCGAGAGCCACGTCAATCTTGGCGATCTGTTCCATCATCTCATCGCTCCTCTCTTGGAAGATGCGACCACGACGGTGCATCCACACATCGCCATCGCGATGAATGAAAGCGTCGGATCTGAGGGCCGTTCCGAGAGGCGGGGCATTATGATGAACGAAGTTTTAAACGGTGGTTGTCCGTGGCCTTTGGGTGTCATGGCACCGACAATTGAAACGCCTGGACATAAAATCACCTGAAACCAAAATAAATCCGTGCGCGTTATGGTCGCAGGCAACACGGGAGAAATTCTCATGAAGAAAGCAGCAGTCATCCTGGCTTCAGTTGCGGCGCTGGGGATGGTGTCGGTGAGCGCGCCGGCAGAGGCGCATGGGTGGCGCCACGGATGGGGGCCGGGACCCGCCATAGGCTTTGGTCTGGTCGCAGGCGCCTTGGCCGCCGGCGCATACGGCCCTTATTATGGACCGAGCTACGCCTATTACGGCGGACCGCGTTATTATGGTGGGCCCCGTTATTATGGGCCACGTTATTACGGCCCGCGCTATCGCCCGGCTTACTATGGCGGCTACGGCGGTTACTATGCACCACACTACGGATATGGCGGCCCGCGCTACTACCGCGCTTACGGCTATTGGTAGTGATGTTCGAACCCGCAACATTAAAGAAGGCCCGCAGCATGCGCTCCGGGCCTTTTCATTTACGCTGCTACGCTCAATCCGCTCGCTAACGCGGTTAGCCGTGGTCGGACTTATCCTTGCGAGACGGCGTCACGAACTCGTTCCATTCCGTGGCGCGGACCTTTTCGATCATCGCGTCGTAGAATCCCTCGCGCTCCTGCTGCAGCCTCGATTGATTCTCGCGGAATTTCCGGACACGCTTTTCGATATCGGCACGTGTCGATGACTTCGGATCGTCTTCCATTGACTTCTCTCGTGAGGGTCTACTTCGCGGACCGCGCAACAGACTTATTTCGGGCGCCGTAGCCGGCTACACCCACAACCGTTCGAAACCCCAGCGGGCTGAAAATGTTCCTCGCAATGCCTTCCGCGGTGTCATTTTTTAGGAAGCGTGGCGAGGATCGGTTATAGACGGCGAGGCGACGGCCAGTACGGCATGCCGATGGGGAGAACAGATGAACAAGCAGGCCATGCGCGAGGAAGCCGAACGGCTGATGCGGGAATCGCTCGAGCGCAAGACGGTGGTGGTGAAGCAGGGCGATACGCGTCTGCCATCCACCTGCGGCAAATGTGGTGCTCCGAACAAGGTGTCCGCTCCCAAGGGCGTCACGCGGGCCGAGTTTACATGCAAGGAGTGTGGTCACACGCAGGTCACGCTCTGAAGCTAGCGTCGGCGCGAAAATTGCTTTGAGTTTTATCGGGTCTGGCATCATGATAGTGGCTGACCGGCGGCTGCGATTAGTCGGTCATAAGCAATGACGGGGAGAGACCTTTAACCCTTGGACTGGTATCGGGTTCTGCTGAGTTTTTTGGGGACGACAATGCGTGTTCGCGTATCGGCTATGTTGGGTGTTTTGCTTTTCGCCTGTGTCACGCCGACCGCCGCGCGGTCAATCCGGACATCGGAACCGTTGGTATTGGCGCCCTATGAGAGTGCGCTGGTCGATGATGGCTCCTGCTCAGCGGGGAAAATCCTCAAAGTAACCGGCGCCATTCGCGGCCTCCGGCGCAAAAAATCCTGCATTGGCGTCGGAGATGCACAGGCGTCCCTCGGCACCTCGCTGCAGTGATCTGTTCGGCCATCCGCTGTCTCGGGACGACCGGCATGCGCCGCGGCTGAAAACCTGCGTTCATGGGATTGCGGCACGGCCATTAGCCATCCGTTAGTGCTGTGCCGAAGGCGGACTATTCAGCTCCACGCCGCGTGATAGCCTGCCGCGATGATCCGTCTTGCTCCGGTTTCAACGGTCTTGGCGTCGGAGGCCGCGCAGAGCGTTCGGCCTTCGCCAACCATCGACGAGTCCCAGCGCGACTACTGGGCATATCGGCTCGGCATTTCCGCCACCGATCTCTGTGCGGCGATCGATGTGGTCGGCTCCTCCGTTGCAGCCGTGCGGCGCCATCTCGGCAAATAACTTCCTTCGATGGATAGGCAGCATCAGCTGTTTTGAACGGAGAAAGCCCCGCCGGGGGAAGGCGGGGCTTTCAAGAATGAAGCATCGGGGAAGCTGCTTCGTCTGGACAATCTGTTGACGTCCATATTGTTCCGCAGCCACGCGTGAATTACGGGCTGGCCGCTGTCCTGAGCAGCGCCCACGTCGGGACATGCAGGGCGGCGTCGATCGACAGGGTCGCCAGTCCGCGGCGCGCCATCCCTCATCGGCATCGCAACCTTGGATGTCTTGCATCAAAGGGCCGGGTCATGACGTAATCAGACGGCAATACTGGTCGCGTGAGAGGACTGGTCCATGATGCGTCGGTCCTCGACCGACGTTCGCACTCCGCTTGACGCGGAATGTGCCGGAGCGTTTTCTGCGCGAGCGGTATGAACGTCCAGTTGGTGCTGTGGTGCTTTAGTACCGCGTCAGTTTTGTTGTTTTTGAAAGCCCATGCCCAAGCGCGCGTTTTGCGCGTCATCGAAGGAGCATGAATTTTTTGTCCGGAGACTGTGATGCAGCCCCCCGATCTGAAGACTCTCACCATTCACGAATTGCTCTCTTTGCGAAAAGATATCGACGCGCAGTTGTTGGCGCATCGGGCCGAACTACAGGCACAACTCGCCGAAATCGGCAGTGTGAGCGGCAAAGGCGGCACCATACGCGGTATCAAGATCGCGCCGAAATATCGGCATCCCATCACGGGCGAGACGTGGAGCGGCCGCGGCGGCGTTGCCGGATGGCTGGCACGTGAGATCGCAGCCGGCCGCACGCGGGAAGACTTTCTGATCGAGAAGGTGAACCGCCAGGCTGCCGGCGACGGACGGCGCAACAAGTAGAAAATGCATCGTTCCTGTTCGGGCGGTGGCACAAGATAGCCGTCTGCGGCATTGTGGATTCTCATTCTCGATTGAATGGACTCGCATCATGACGTCAGCAGACGTGTCGCGCAGCGTGGAAGATCTCGGCCGGCTGATCGCCCACGCACGAGTCATCGTGCCGTTCACCGGGGCGGGCATCTCGACCGAGACAGGTATTCCCGATTTTCGGTCGCCGGGCGGATTGTGGACGCGGAATAGTCCCATCCCGTTCGACGAATTTGTCGCCGATCAGGACGCGCGCGACGAATCCTGGCGGCGCAGATTTGCGATGGAAGCGACCTTTGCCGCCGCAACGCCCGGCCGCGGGCACCGTGCGCTGGCTGCGCTCTATAAGTCCGGAAAGATCCCGGCCGTCATCACGCAGAACATCGACAATTTACATCAAGCTTCGGGTTTTGCGGCCAGCGACGTGATCGAACTGCACGGTAACACGACCTATGCACGCTGCATCGGCTGCGGCCATCGATACGAACTGCAATGGGTGAAGATGCGCTTCGACAGCGACAGCTCGGCACCGGATTGTACCACATGCGGTGCGCCGGTGAAGACCGCGACGATCTCGTTCGGTCAGGCGATGCCCGAAGATCAGATGCAGCGCGCCGCGGAGTTGTCGCAGCAATGCGATCTCTTCATCGCCATCGGTTCATCACTGGTGGTGTGGCCTGCGGCCGGATTTCCGCTGATGGCCAAGCGTGCAGGCGCCCGACTGGTGATCATCAACAACGAGGCGACCGAGCATGACCAGCATGCCGACCTTGTCATCCATCACGATATCGGCGAAACGCTCAGCCCATTCGTAAGACACTGATGCGAGCTGATTCTCTCAGCACAAGCTGTTCATACTTCGCACTGTGTTCGTTTTTTGTCTTTGCTGCGCAGTTGGCAGTGTTATCCTCGAATCGCAAGAGATTCGCGCCGAATCGAGCAGCCATCTCGATGCGGCATGAGAGATAGCGCTGGCCCGGGCTGGCAGCGCAATTGATAGTGGGATCCGGGGCCATGGGGTCGGACGCATATGAGCTGAAGCGGGGGCTGACGCCTTCCGCGGGAGCGCCGCAGTCGACGGGAGAGGATCCCGGCGCCGCGCAGCATTCTTCCGTCGATCCTTTCGCTGGCGAAGGTTCTGCCGTCGATCTGGTCGAAATCCGCGGCGTCATCAAATGGTTCGATGCGTCGAAGGGGTATGGCTTCATCATCCCCGACAACGGATCGGCAGACGTTCTGCTGCATGTGACGGTGTTGCGCCGCGACGGCTTTCAGACCGCTTATGAAGGCGCCCGGATTGTCGTTGAATGCGTGCGACGTTCCAAGGGACAGCAGGCGTTTCGCGTTGTCTCGATGGACGAATCGACCGCGATCCATCCGGCGCAGATGTTGCCGCCACGCACCCATGTGACCGTGACCGCGACCAGCGGTCTGGAACGCGCGCAGGTGAAGTGGTTCAATCGGCTACGCGGTTTCGGATTCCTCAGCTGCGGCGAGGGTACCCCCGACATCTTCGTGCACATGGAAACCCTGCGGCGGTACGGGATGACCGAGCTGCGGCCAGGGCAGTATGTGCTGGTTCGTTTCGGGCCGGGCTCGAAGGGCATGATGGCCGCCGAGATCCAACCCGAAGGCGGCGCGCCGGGCTTGTTGTCGCACTGATATCGTCGGCATGACTTGATTGGTCGGAAGCCGTTTGGCTCGGCCGGGGCGTCGATTTGACTTCTCCACGAATAGCGTAACGCTCCGTCTATTCACGCGGCTGTGCTGAGAGATGCTCTGGCGCCCGGGCTCGGCTGCGGGTTAGGGTCCGCGCGCCCGTCACGTCGCCGGGTCAATTCTGGATTTCCTTGATGACCGGTTTCTTTCGTTCTTCTGTCCCGCATGCGTTGCGCGGCGCGTTCCGCCTGCGTCTGTCGCTGCTGTCCGCACTGCTGCTTTGTCTGACATCCGTGACTCAGCCTGTCCGCGCTGCCGATCTGCAGCCGCTCGAGATCGTCACGAAAACGGGGGTCCGGATGTTCTCGGTCGAAATGGCCGTGACCGACGAGCAACGCGCCAAGGGCCTGATGTATCGCAAGGAGCTGGCCGATGGCCGCGGCATGCTTTTCGATTTCACACCCGAGCAAAGCATCTCCATGTGGATGAAGAACACTTACATCTCGCTGGATATGATTTTCATCGGGGCGGATGGCCGGGTGACGCGGGTGGCGGAGAATACCGAACCCGAATCGACGCGCATCGTCTCGTCGGGAGGTCCGGCGAAAGCCGTGCTTGAGGTGATCGCGGGGACCGCACGCAGATACGGAATCGCGCCGGGTGACCAGGTGGTGCATCCGCTATTCACGAAGCGGTAGGCAAATAAGCGCACGGGAGGCCTTGCTGCCCCCGTTGGAAGCGTGTATCGACGTCCGCATTGTCGGGGTATAGCGCAGCCTGGTAGCGCGGCGGTTTTGGGTACCGCAGGTCCAAAGTTCGAATCTTTGTGCCCCGACCATCCCCCCCCCCCAAAAAAAAAAATCTTGTCCGACATCCCCAGCCGACGAGCGATCTCCGGTCCCTACCGCGAGAAGCTACTCCGCTGCTTTCGATGCTTGCTCCGCCGGCGGGGCTGGTGCGACGGCCGGTTTCGGCAACGGCTTGTCCTGCTTCTTCGACCACGAGATGTAATAGGCGACCAGCGTCATGATGGCGATGCCGGCTGCGCTGACGAAGACCTGCGCCAGGAACGAGCCGGACGACATCATCAGCTGGAAATGTCCGACGAAGGACAGGAACACGCCGACGCAGAACACCGCGAGCGATTGCTGGCCGCATTTGATCAGCGGCGCAAAGACCGGCCATTCCAGCCCCTTCCATTCCTTCGGCACGAAGCGCGTCACGAAGAAGGCGATGATCACGAAGTGCAGCACGCGATAGGGCGCCAGATTTGTCTTGTCGTTCGGATTGAAAGCGTCGAACAGCCAGTCCGGCATGATCATGTGGCCATAGTCCGGGAACCGGCCGGCCATGGTCATCACCAGCGCAAACAACAGATAGCCGATGCCGAAATAGAGCAGCACTTTCGAGCGGATCACCGAGCGCGACTCCAGCGCGCCACCGAGTGCGAACCAGGCGCCGAACACGAACAGCAGCTGCCAGGTGAACGGATTGAAATACCAGGTGCCGTAGGGATAGGCGGGTAGATTCCAGCCGAACTGGCGGGCCGCGAAATACAGCGCCAGCGAGCCCAGCATGGTCAGGTCCGGCCTGCGCAACATCATCCACAGCACCGGCGGGAAAAAGCCCATCAGGACGATGTAGAGCGGCAGCACGTCCAGGTTCAGCGGCTTGAACTTGAGCAGCAGTCCGTTGGTCAGGGTCTGGATCGGATTGTCGACCAGCCCCGCCACGTTGAACTCGTTGATGATGTCCGGGTCGTTGTAGCGCTGCGCCACCCAACCAATAGCCGCGATATAAATGACGAACAGAATGACATGGGCGACATAGAGCTGCCAGACGCGCTTGGTGAGGCGCGTGGCGCCTACGACGAAGCCGCGCTCGATCATCATTTTCGCATAGACGAACGAGGCCGTGTAACCGGAGATGAAGACGAACAGGTCGGCTGCATCGGAAAAGCCGTAGTTCCGGGTCGTGACCCAGTTCACCACATTGTCCGGAATATGATCCAGGAAGATCGCCCAGTTGGCGATGCCACGGAACAGGTCCAGCCGCAGGTCTCGGCCTTTCGGAGGGAGGGTTGCGTGGATTTCCATGGGGACCGTTTTGAAAACCGGATGGGAGAGGTCGTTGACGAATTCGGACGGCGGGGAGGGCAGAGGTCAGGATAGCCTGTCTTGAGCCCCGATTGTCACGGCAGTGAGGACCGAATATACACGTTGCAAGGCTAACCAAACGACGGAATCGCGCGTAGATCTTCGTGTCAACTGGATATACCAGCGCCGCCGTTTCAACCACATTGTCGCAGTGTCGCATCTACGAAAGCTGTCCGATCCCATGACCGCACGTATTTTCAAGGCCGCCAAGAACGCCATGCAATCAGGTATGGCCAAGACCCGAGACTGGCAGCTCGATTACGAGCCGGAGCAGGCGCGGGTGATCGAGCCTTTGATGGGCTGGACGTCCTCGACCGACATGAAGCAGCAACTTTCCCTTCATTTCGACACCAAGGAAGACGCGGTCGCCTATTGCGAGCGCGAGGGCATCGCCTATCAGGTGATCGAGCCGAAGGCCCGGATCGAGCGCAAGGTCGCCTATTCCGACAATTTCGCATACGGGCGTCAGGAGCCGTGGTCGCACTGACGGCGGCGGCCTCTAACTCCGAACCGACGGCCCGGCCGAAACCGCGCCCAAAGTTTGGGTTGCGGGAGGCTATCTGGCGGTGACACGATCCGGTGTCGCACCCCGCGCCCGCCTGGCGGGCCGGACACAACAAAAAACGGATATGCAGGAAACGGGAGCCGATGGCCCTTCGCTCAACGCTCGATTCCACCTCGGCCGACTTCAAACGCAATATAGACGCCATGCAGGCGCAAGTCGCCGAATTGAAGGACAGGCTCGGCGCTGTGTCCGGCGGCGGCGGTGAGGCGGCCCGCGCCAAGCATACGTCGCGTGGCAAGATGCTGGCGCGCGAGCGCGTCGATCTTCTGCTCGATCCCGGCACGGCTTTTCTGGAACTCTCGCCGCTGGCCGCCAACGGCCTCTATGGCGGCGACGTGCATTCGGCCAGCATCGTCACCGGCATCGGTCGGGTATCGGGCCGCGAGTGCATGATCGTCGCCAATGACGCGACCATCAAGGGCGGCACCTATTATCCGATGACGGTGAAGAAGCATCTGCGTGCGCAGGATA
>JAPLPC010000248.1 GCA_026400425.1 Hyphomicrobiales bacterium
GTCGAGATCGCCAAGTCGCTCTATCTGCAGCCGTCATTTTCCGCGCCCCTGATATTCGCCGGCGGCCTGTTGTTCGGGCTCGGGATGGTGCTGTCGAATGGCTGCGCATCGCGCGCGCTGGTGCTGCTGGGCAAAGGCAATCTGCGCTCGCTGGTGGTGATCGCGATCATCGGCGTCACGGCGCAGATGACGTTGAAGGGACTGCTGGCGCCGATGCGGCTCTGGCTGCTGCAATCGACGCAAATGACACCCGGTGCGAATTCGTTGCCCTCGCTGTTCGGCGCGTTCGGTCTGTCCGACGTCGCGGCGCGCAGCGCGGCGACTCTCATCGTCAGCGGCGTGCTGCTGGCCTTCGCGCTCTCGCATCGGGAATTTCGCCGTAAGCCGGGGCAACTCGTGGCGGGAGTGGTGATGGGCCTGCTGGTCATCGCCGGCTGGCTGGCGACCGGATGGCTCGGCGCCGACGAGTTCGATCCGATCCCGGTGGCATCGCTGACCTTCGTGTCGCCGGCTGCGGATACATTGCAATTCATCATGCTATCGACCGGAATGACGCTGAATTTCGGCATCGCGCTGGTGGCGGGTGTCTTCATCGGCAGCCTGCTGACGGCCATGCTGACTGGACGCTTCGCGTTCGAGGGCTATACGTCAGCGCCTCAGACCGGTCGCTCGATGGCCGGTGCCGCGCTGATGGGGATCGGCGGCGCGATGGCCTATGGCTGTTCGATCGGGCAGGGGCTCACCGGCTTGTCTACGCTGGCGCTGCCATCCTTCGTCGCCGCCGCTGGTATCGTGAGCGGTGCCGCCATCGCCATCCGTGGTCTTGCGCTGCGCCCGGCTTTCGCAGCGCAATAATGCTTCGCGCGCGGATGTCGTCAGTTTGATTGCGCCGCCTTCCGGCGATTGGTAATCAGTTGGCCAATCGTGAGAGGCGCTGCACGTGATGATAAGACGAGGGTTGATTGTCTGCCTGACGGCCCTTGCATTGGGATCGTTCGCCGTGGCGCCGCTGGCTGCGCAGACCCGATCAGCCAAACAGGACGCGGCGCCCGACAAGCCGTTCGCCGAGCATTTCATCGCGCTGCAGCTCTCCGACTCCGATGCCAAGAAAGAACGTCTCGTTCTCAGCGTCGCGAGCAATCTCCTGAAAGCCTACGGCCCGGACAAGGTCGCTGTCGAAGTGGTCACGTTCGGCCCAGGCATCGATTTGCTGCGAGAGTTCAGCGTCTGCGGCAATACCCTGGACACTATCGAGCGCGAGACCGGCAAGCGTCCGGCGATCAATCCTCTTGCGGTCGAAGTCAAGGTCGGCGTCGGCCATCTGCTCGACCTGACCGAGCGCGGGTTCACCATCGTACGTCCTTGAAAGGGAGTTTAGAGATGCGATCAGGTTTGAGATCGATTGCCGGTGCGATCCTGTTGACACTGATCGCCTCGGTTGGTCATGCCGCCGACGTGAAGCAGCATCGCGTCGCCATTCAGGTCAATCAGAACGATCCGGCTCTGATGAATCTGGCGCTGAATAACGCGACCAATGTGATGGAGTTCTACAAGGCCAAGAACGAAGACGTGCAGATCGAGATCGTCACGTACGGTCCGGGCCTGCACATGCTGCGCGACGACACCTCGCCGGTGAAGGACCGCATCAAGCAGATCGTCGACGCGAGCTTCCCGTCCAGCGTCAAGTTCATCGCCTGTGGCAACACCAAGGAAGGCATGGAAAAGCGCGAGGGCAAGGCCGTCGGCGTGGTGTCCGAGGCCACTGTCGTGCCGTCGGGTGCCGTGCGGCTGATCGAATTGCAGGAAGCCGGCTGGAGCTATCTCAAGCCTTGAATATTCGTTTTGACGCGTTTTCTTGGCGCGACCCGGTATCCACTTCGCTCGAAAACGCTTTCGTTATTTCGACGGCGGCGCCTTTCGCGCCAGCAGCATCCAGTTGCGCTGGATGATGTCGCGCGGCGAGCCATCGACCAGGATCGCGATGCCGATCCGCGCACCAAGGATCATGCCGCCGACGGCAATCGGCCAGGACAGCGCCAGCATCGATCCCGCGGTGATGCCCTGACCGATGGTGCAGCCGCCGGCCAGAATGCCGCCGGTGCCCATCAGGCAGGCGCCGACCAGATGGCGGCGCATCTCATGATCGTCGTCGAAGGCTTCCCAGCGCAATTCATCGGCCAACCACGCCGCTGCGCATGCGCCCGCGATGACGCCGAACACGCTGCCGACGCCGAAGTCGGCGAAGTTCGCGACATTGACCAAGCCCGCATAGAAAGCCTTCCCGATGGTCGAGACGAAGGTCAGGCTTTGCGGACGCAGCGGGCTGGCGAAATCATCGTTGAAGCCGACCGTGACGAGCCAGCCGGCGATGGTCAGCAGTCCCAGGGTGACACCGGCCGTGAGCAGGCGAGGCGCGCGGCGCAGGCGCCGGTCGCTCAGCGCCAGCCAGCACAGGCTGCCGCCGATCAGCACGGCGAGCGGGATTCGCAGATCGCGCCCCGTGGCCTGCGCCAGTAATGATGAGAAATCGGAGCGCAAGCCGTCCGGCATCGGGATCGACAGTTGCTCGAGAAGATTGATGCGCAGATCGGCAAACACCCCGCGCAGCGTCGCATAGGCGGTCGCACCGAGCACGAGGACCACGACCAGGCTTTTGAGATCGCCGGTGCCGAGACGGACCAGCGATCCGAAGCCACAGGTGCCGACCATCGCCATCCCCGCGCCGAACAGGATGCTGCCGATCACGATGGAGACGACGGGGAGAGCAGTCGGAACGTAAGGGGTGCTTTCGGGCGCAAGAAAGCCGGAGACGATCAGCGCCTGGGTGCCGAGGATGGCGATGCCGACCGACAGTCCGAATATCTTCAAGCGCCGACGGTCGCCGCCGATCAATGCGTCCTCGATCGCACCAAACGTGCAAAGGCGGGCGCGTCGCACGGCAAATCCTGCGATGGCACCGATGGCAAAGCCAGCCAGCGCCGCTAACCAGGCAGACATGTTCTGCATGGGTCTCCTCCCGATGTGAGGTGCGCCGGCCTGACGGGCCGCGCGCCTCTGCCTGCCGGTTCGGCGGCGTTATTTTTTGGTCGTTGGTGCCGGCGTAGCGCAGAAGATATCGTAGATGACCGAGATGACGCTTCGCACGTCGTCATTGGCCAGGCTGTAATAGATCGTCTTGCCGTCGCGGCGGGTCTCCACCATGCCGTCGTAGCGCAGACGCGCGAGTTGCTGCGACACCGCCGACTGCCGCAGCGACAGGATGTTCTCCAGCTCCGACACAGAGCGTTCGCGCTCGGCCAGAAGACACAGCAGCAGCAGGCGGTTTTCGTGCGAGATCGCTTTCAGGAAATTGCTGGCCTTGCGGGCCTTGCGCATCAGCTGATCGAGTTCGGGCGAATATTCGGCGCCGTCGCGCAGTTCGTCTTCGAGTTCGGATGGGATGATCGAGGTCATGATATCGCGGTGTCCCGCCAGTGATTGAAAGTGTCAGGAACGATTGGCTCTGGGCTGTGGGTTGATCAGTCTGGCGGCATACTGTCCAAGCAGGCCCCAGAAGGACTCGTCATTCATGTAGCCGGTGATGCGACCGATCTCGTGGCCGTCATCGACAATCAGGAATGTCGGCGTGAAGCGGACTGGAGAGGCCAACTGGACGCCCGGCTCCTTGTCGCGGTCCATGTTGACGCGGCGCAACGGAAGGACCTTCGCTTCATCGGTCCTGTCATAGACGGGCGCAATCT
>JAPLPC010000233.1 GCA_026400425.1 Hyphomicrobiales bacterium
ATCAGTGGCGGCACTTATTATCCGATGACGGTGAAGAAGCATCTGCGCGCGCAGGACATCGCGCGGCAGAACAATCTGCCGTGCATCTATATGGTGGATTCGGGCGGCGCGTTCCTGCCGTTGCAGGATGAGCTGTTTCCGGACGAGCGCCACTTCGGGCGCATCTTTTACAATCAGGCGCAGATGTCGGCGCAGGGCATTCCGCAGATTGCGGTGGTGATGGGCTCGTGCACGGCTGGCGGCGCCTATGTGCCGGCGATGTCGGACGAGAGCATCATCGTGCGCAACCAGGGCACCATCTTCCTCGGCGGCCCACCGTTGGTGAAGGCTGCAACCGGCGAGGTCGTGTCAGCCGAAGAACTCGGCGGCGCCGACGTGCATTCGCGGCAGTCGGGCGTGACCGATCACTATGCCCAGAACGACGCCCACGCCATCGGCATCGCACGCAAAATCGTGGCCACCCTGAAGCCGCCGCAGCGCGCCGCCTGGAATTTACGGCCGGTGCGCGATCCACTTTATGCGGCCGACGAACTCTACGGCGTTATTCCCGCAGACCAGCGCAAGCCGTTCGATATGCACGATATCATCGCGCGGATCGTCGATGGCTCGGCGTTCGACGAATTCAAGAAGCTGTACGGCACCACGCTGATCACCGGCTTTGCGCATGTCTGGGGATTTCCGGTCGGCATCATCGCCAACAACGGAATCCTGTTCAGCGAAAGCTCGCTGAAAGGCGCGCATTTCATCGAGTTGTGCTGCCAGCGCAACATTCCGCTGGTGTTCCTGCAGAACATCACGGGCTTCATGGTGGGCAAGAAATACGAAGCCGGCGGCATCGCCCGCGACGGCGCCAAACTGGTCACGGCGGTGGCCACGGCCGGCGTCCCGAAATTCACCGTGGTGGTCGGCGGCTCCTATGGTGCCGGCAATTACGGCATGTGCGGCCGCGCCTATTCGCCGAGGTTCCTGTGGATGTGGCCCAACGCCCGAATCTCTGTGATGGGTGGCGAGCAGGCGGCGATGGTTCTCAGCCAACTCCGCCGCGACAATATCGAAGCCAAGGGAGGCCAGTGGTCGGCCGAGGAAGAGGAGGCTTTCCGCAAGCCGACGCGCGACCAGTTTGAGACCCAGGGCAGTCCGTATCACGCCACCGCGCGGCTGTGGGACGACGGCATCATCGATCCCGCGGATACCCGTCTCGTGCTCGGCCTGGGCTTATCTGCTGCATCGAATGCGCCGGTGGAGCCGACGCGTTTCGGCCTGTTCAGGATGTAAGGCGAGCGCCATGGCCCAACCAGTTCACGCCCAAGCAATCTATCGCCGTTTCCGCACACTGCTGATCGCCAACCGGGGCGAGATTGCCTGCCGCGTCATTCGCACCGCGCGCGCCATGGGCCTGCGCACGGTCGCGGTTTACTCCGAAGCCGATGCCGGTGCCCTGCATGTCACCGAGGCGGACGAGGCCGTGCTCATCGGCGCCGGCCGGGCCAGCGACAGCTATCTCAACATCGGGCGCATTCTGGCGGCTGCGAAGAGCAGCGGTGCCGAAGCCATCCATCCCGGTTACGGTTTTTTGTCGGAGAGTGCCGAGTTCGCGCAGGCCTGTGCCGATGCCGGCCTGATCTTCGTCGGCCCGACGGCGGAGATGATCACTGCCATGGGTTCGAAGTCGGGATCCAAGGCGCTGATGGAGAAGGCCGGCGTGCCGCTGGTGCCTGGCTATCACGGCGATGCGCAAGACGACGACACGCTATCCAACGCTGCGAACAAGATTGGTTTCCCGGTGCTGGTGAAGGCGTCGGCGGGCGGCGGCGGTCGCGGCATGCGCGTGGTGCGATCGGCCGATGAACTGGCATCCGCCATCGTCAGCGCCAAGCGCGAGGCCAAGGCGGCGTTCGGTGACGATCGCATGTTGATCGAGAAATATGTCGACAACCCCCGCCATATCGAAGTGCAGATCATCGGCGATAGTCACGGCCATCTGCTGTCGCTGTTCGAGCGCGAATGTACGCTGCAGCGGCGCCACCAGAAGGTGATCGAGGAAGCGCCGTCGCCGACGCTGAACGAAGCGCAGCGCGAAGCGGTTTGCGCGGCCGCCCGCAAGGCGGCCGGCGCGGTCAACTATGTCGGTGCCGGCACCATCGAATTCGTTTCCGATGGCAAGGATGTGTTCTTCATCGAGATGAACACGCGCCTGCAGGTCGAGCATCCGGTGACGGAACTGATCACCGGCGTCGATCTCGTCGAATGGCAGCTCCGTGTGGCTTTTGGCGAAACGCTGCCGCTCACGCAGGATCAGATCAAGCTCAATGGCCATGCCATCGAAGCGCGTGTCTATGCCGAGCGTCCCGACAAGAATTTCATGCCGTCGGTCGG
>JAPLPC010000284.1 GCA_026400425.1 Hyphomicrobiales bacterium
GGATCCCGTTGCAGGCATAAATGCCGTAGGACTCACGATAATTCACCGTGATCCAATAGGCGTAGAGCTTGGCGACGGCGTAAGGCGAGCGCGGATAGAACGGCGTCGTCTCTTTCTGCGGAATCTCCTGCACGAGGCCATAGAGCTCCGAGGTCGAGGCCTGATAGAAGCGCGACTTCTTTTCGAGACCGAGAATCCGCATGGCCTCAAGAATACGCAGCGTGCCGAGGCCGTCGGAATTCGCGGTGTATTCCGGCTCCTCGAACGACACGGCCACGTGGCTCTGAGCCGCGAGATTGTAGATTTCGTCCGGCTGCACCTGCTCGACGATGCGGATCAGGCTAGAAGAGTCGGTGAGGTCGCCGTGATGCAGGGTGAAATCCAGGCCCTTTTCATGGGGGTCGTGATAAAGGTGGTCGATACGGTCGGTGTTGATCAGCGACGTCCGACGCTTGATGCCGTGGACCGAATAGCCCTTGTTGAGGAGCAATTCGGCAAGGTAAGCGCCATCCTGGCCGGTGACACCAGTGATCAATGCGGTCTTTTTGGTCATGGATGAACAATCTCGTGGTGCATCGACTGAGCCTCTCTGCGATCGAGCGGAACCCGACCAACCGGGGTTGGGCGGACGAGGCTAAACGGCCGCATTTTTCGTCTTTTAGGGCAGAATATTGTAGGAATCAATGCGCTCAGGCGCGGTTTCGGAATCGCCGCCAGAGGTCGCGCAGCCCGACTATCATCTCCGGTGAAATCCGGCCATTCCAGCGCCGGGCGGCTTTCAGCATGACCATGATCATCCGAATCGCAAACCAGCGTGGGTAGACCTTGCGATCGATCCGCTCATCGATCACCGCATGGGCGTAGTTCCAGATCCAGCGATCCGGCACCACGCCGAATAGGCGCTTCTGCATGTCGTTGATCTCGCCATGCACTTTCAGGCGTGCACCTAGGGTTTTGTTCTCGGCATAGAGGCGGGAGCCGGCGAGCTTCTTTTCCAGATAGGCAAAGCGAACCCCGGCTTTGCCGAGCCGCAGCCAGTATTCATAGTCCATGCAATAATTCAGGCGCTCATCTAGCAGCCCGTGCCGCTCCACCACGCGCCTGCGAAAGAACAAGGCCGGCTGGCAGATGAAGCAGGTGTCCTTCAAGCGCTCGAAGTTCCAGGGTTCTGTGGGATAGGGCTCGAAAGCATAATCCACCAGATCGATGTGATCGGCCATGCCGTAGACAACATCGACGTCGGGATTGGCTTCGAAGAACCGCACGACGCTGGCGATGGCATCGGGATAGTACACGTCATCGGAATTCAGCCAGCCGATGATCTCGCCATCGGTCGCGCGAATGCCCTTGTTGACGGCGTCGGTCTGTCCCTTGTCCTTTTCGGACGTCCACTTGATGCCGGGACCGAAGCGCTTGAGAACCTCGACCGTGTCATCGGTGCTGCCGCCATCGAACACCACGTGATCGATATCGGCGCCGCCCTGGGAGGCGACGCTTTCGAGAGTGCGCTGGATGAACTGTCCCTGATTATAGGACGGCGTGACGACGCTCACTCTCATGCGGAGACGCTCTCGGGGAAGAGGGTAACAGTCTGCATACCGCGGCCGACGATCTCGCACTTGTTCAGGATTGCGGTCAGTTCACGTTTGTCGTCGCCGGCGCCGGTCAGCGCAGGAACGAAACCGGGAGCAAAGTCGATATCGATGACGCTACCGCGTTTGGTGACTGGGAGCGATAGCGTCTTTACCTCGCCGCGGGAGATGGTGACGTTCGGCGTGGCCTTGCCGTCCTGCCGGATGCGGAGCGTCAATTTGGGAATCGGCACCCAGCCGGGCAGGGACACTTCGAGGACCACCGTTCTGGCATGCTCCGCGGAGGCAGCCCAGATACCTAGATTGGGGCCGAGCCAGCCGTCCGGATGGACGCCGGCAACCAGATTCGAGCTCAAGCCGAGCCCTGCAGCATCCTGGAAGGCGGCCCAGTATTGCTCTGCCATCAGGTGCGAATCAGAGAATTTCGCGGCGCGCTCGTCGCCGCGCTGAATCAGTTGCGCGGTCAGCGCCTTGTCCTGCGCAAGGGTCGTGATGGCGCGGGCGATATCTTCCGGGATCCGCGGATTGAACAGGATGGCGGCGTCTCCGGCGACTTCGGGCAGCGACGTCACATTGCTGCACGCCACAGGCACGCCGACGGCCATGGCTTCGATGACCGGCAGGCCGAACCCTTCATAGAGCGAGGGGAACACCACACCGGCGCTGCCCGTTATCAGCGCGAGAAGTTCGGCATTGCTCAGATAGCCCGGGAACAGCACGCGCGCGCCAAGCCCCATCGATTCGGCCGCCTGCTTCAGCCACTGCTGACGCGCGCCCGGCGCGCCGGTGCAAACGAGGCGGATATCTGCATCGAGCCCATTGCTGCGCGCGATGCCGAGTGCCGTCAGCAGCATCTCGTGATTCTTATGCTTCCAGAAATTGGCTGGATAGATCAGGTAGCGACCACGAGTCAGTTGCAGCCGATCGAGGATTGTCTCGTCGCGCGCCGCATTCCGCAAACTGTGCTGCGATATGTGGAGATGTACCGTCCTGATATGATTGGGATCGAGATTGCCGTGCTTGATCGCCGTCTGCCGCGAATATTCCGAGATCGCCAGCAGCATCGTCGAGCGACGCGCGGCATCGACAAAGGTGCGATCGCGCTGCGCCACGTCGGCGGGCGGAAAGAACTCCGGATAGGTCTTGTACTGCAGGTCATAGATGGTGCTCACCGTCGGCACCGTCATCTCGAAATAGGTCGGCGCGGTGAACGGGCAGAACAGAATGTCAGTTTTCAATTCGCGGATAATGGCTGGTGCCCGGTCAGGGCGCAGCATGGGCTTGAGGCGATTGATCACGCGCTGAGCGATCCGGCGGGGCCGCACCGGCAGCAAGCGAAGTAGGAGCGACGACAGACTCTTGGCGGCGCTCCTCAGTGGCGGTGGATTGGCGAGATCGAGCACCATAATCCGTCGTACATTGGGGCGATCAAGGGATGCCAGCTCTTCGTGAGCGGCAGCTTGGGTCAGCAGGACAAACTGGGTCTGCGGTGCCCGTTCGGAGAGGCGGCGGATCAGTTCCAGCACGAAGACCTTCGCGCCGCCATTCTCGCCACCGGGGAGAACAGGCGTCAGATCGATGGCAATTGTACGCAACTGTTTGACGCCTTGGGCCGGCACTATCGACTGCAAAACTACGGCTCCCCGATCACCGTTTCGATCGACTGTTGAACCACGAAACATGCGTCAACCGCCACGCCCAATGCCGTTCCATCCGGCTGATCGTCTCACGGCAGGAATTGGCATGCGAAACCGCATCTGCGCGGGCTTGAATGAGATCGCGTTCCAGAATGTTCATAGCCTCCAACCGTGCGTCGGCGTCAGCGCGCGTACGAATGTATTCGCCTTCCAGCGCCTGCATGGCTTTCAGTCGCGCTTCGGCATCGATTCTGGCACGAACCAGGGGGAATATCTCAAAATCATCAAAAGTATTTGGCGGGATAGAGAAGTGACTTTTGAGGTAGGCGCGCTCATTTGCGAGATAGAATCGATTGACGCCGTCGAAATATACAAAAGTGTAATCCGCAGCGAGCAGTAGAGGTTCCCAATCACCATGGGATTCTTCCCGACTTTGCGGGACGGTCGCTTCTGCCAAGATGACGGTGGGCCGAAATCGCTGGAGATCGAGACCCTTAAACACCTCGAGTTCCCAGCCTTCGACGTCGACCTTGAGGAAATCGATGACGCGCCCTTCGCAATGCTGAGCCAGCAGATCGGTCAACGGTAACACTTTGACCATCCGCGCCTCGCGCGTCTGGGCCTCGTTCTCCGGCGCTCGGTGCACGCGTGTGTCGAACGAAGACAATTCGCCGACTTCAAATTCCAGGAACTCGATCTCGGAGGCTATGGCGCCGACCCCACAGTCGAGATTGATATCCCGCGGCCGATCAGCCGCCAGCCGTTCGAACAGCTGTCGGTTGGGCTCGATGTTTAAGCCGCTCCAGCCACGATCATAGAACCACTTTGTGACACTTAGATTTATCGGGTCCGCAGCGCCGACATCGACATAAAATCCCGTCTTTTGCTCCCCAAAAAGGCGCGCAAGCATGACGTCCTCGTAATTTTGCGCGTAAGAAATCAACGATCTTCACCCTTGCGATATCATGGAGTTCTTGAAGTTGCATCGCGTCATAACCCACATTGCTTGGAGAAAGGTAGTGCTCTCACCAAAATACCTGTGATTGAGACTTTGATCCTCTAGCTCCATTGTTGGATTGCAAAGGCTCTCACAGTCCGAATTTGCTCAAATCGTCCCTTGCTAAGGTAAATTTTGTAGTATTTCATCAAATGGCACCAGTTCAGCAGCAATGTTACGACGTTTTCTTCAGGCGATTGGCTAAAGCCTTCAGCCAGATCGCGTAGGGCTGAGCGAGCCACCATTTCAGGGGCACTCGGCCGTGATACTCGCGCACGATATCCATGGCCTCGCGGTAATGCAGCACACGCTGAGTATTGGTCTTGGTGCCCCAACGAACTCATCAACGAACAGCAGCGGAGCAACGCCGCGATAAAGGCGCCACCATAGATCGTAATCCATCGCCATGCGGAGGTTGCCATTAAGGCCGCCAACCGTCTCCCAAGCCGTGCGGCGCATCAATGTGCCCGGCTGCGAGACGATGCAGCGGAGCGCCAGGCGCTGCTCGCTGAACGGCTCGACCCAGACCGGCTTGCGGCTACCGCTGTCATCGACAAGGTTCCAGACCTTTCCATAGGCCGCCGGCGCTTGTGGTGCATGCTCCAGCGCGTCCACAAGCCGCTTCAGCGCACCGGGCTCAAGCAGGTCATCGCTGTTCAGCCAGGCGACATAAGGCGCGCTGCCATTGGCAATGCCCTCATTGATCGCCGCAGCCTGACCACCATCGCGGTAGCGGCGCCAGCCGGCGAGCCGGTCCGCATGGCGCCGGATGATGTCGACAGATCCGTCGGTAGAGCCGCCATCGGTTACATAGATCTCGACGGGGATGTCCTGCATGAAAATGGATTGAAGGGCGTCGTCGAGAAAGCGTCCTTGATTGTAGGACGGGACAGCAATCGTGACTAGTGGCGCAGCCATCAGCGCCGGGTGCTCGAGAGGAAATCCTGATAGGCCTTCGCCAGTCCTTCGCGCAGGCCGATCCGAGCGTACCAGCCGAGGCTGTGCAGGCGCCCCACATCCATCAGCTTGCGCGGGGTGCCGTCTGGCTTGCTGGTATCGAAACCGATCCGGCCGCTATAGCCGACGACTTCACCGATCGTGGTCGCCAGATCGCGAATGGTAATGTCCTCACCGGTGCCGACATTGATATGCGACAACATCGGCTGCGTGTTCTTCTGATAGGTCTCGGCATCGAGCGCCATCACGTGAACGCAGGCTTCCGCCATGTCATCCACATAGAGGAATTCACGCATCGGCTTGCCGGTGCCCCAGATCACCACCTCCGGTGCACCGCTCTCCTTCGCTTCGTGGAAGCGCCGGAGCAGGCCGGGAATGACGTGGCTCTTTTGAGCATCGTAGTTGTCGCCGGGACCATAAAGATTGGTCGGCATCACGCTGCGATAGTCGGTGCCGTATTGGCGGTTATAGGATTCGCACAGCTTGATGCCGGCGATCTTCGCAATGGCATAGGGCTCGTTGGTTGCTTCGAGGACGCCTGTGAGAAGGCTGTTCTCTGCCATCGGCTGCGGAGCCAGCCGCGGATAGATGCAGCTCGAGCCGAGAAAGAGCATGCGCTTGACGCCGGCGCGCCAGGCTTCGTGGATGACATTGGCCTCGATCATCAGGTTTTCATAGATGAAGTCGGCGGGATAGTCGTTATTGGCCAAGATGCCACCGACCTTGGCGGCAGCCATATAGACCTGATCGATGCTCTCTTCGGCAAAGAAGCGCTTCATCTCGGATTGCTGAACGAGGTCAAGCTCGCTGCGGCTGCGTGTCACGATATTCGTGTAGCCTTGTTCCTGCAGCTTGCGGACAATGGCCGAGCCGACCATCCCGCGATGGCCGGCCACAAAAATTCTGTCATTCTTGGACATGGATCGGGTTTCTCAAGCCGCCGTGCTTTGCACTGGGGGCAGATGGTTGGGCCATGTCGCTCCGCTTCGGCGACTGCATGGCCTGTTCGTAAATATCGAGCAGTGCTGCGGCGCTGCGCTTCCAGTCAAACTCGGCCGCACGCCGTTGACCGGCAGCGCTGAGCTCCTTGCGCTTTGTATTGTCTGCGGCGAGTTCGAGCATAGCCTGCGCCCATGCTTCGGGCGCTTCCGGCGACAGCTGGAGCGCGGCATCGCCTGCGACTTCCGGAAGCGACGTCGTGTTTGAGCACAGCGTGGCCGCACCGAACTGCATGGCTTCCAGCACCGGCAGGCCGAAGCCTTCAAACAGAGAGGGATAAAGGCTGGCGTAGCAATTGCGGTAAAGCCAGATCAGCTCGTCGTCCGAGACGTAACCGGTCAGGATGACCTTGTCTGACAGGCCGAGCTCGCTCACGTAATCGCGGAAGTCGTCCATCAGCCAGCCCTTGCCGCCGGCCAGGACCAGCGGCATCGGTCGGCCTCCACCATCAAGATAGCGTTTGTAGGCGATCACCAGCATCCGCTGGTTCTTGCGCGGCTCGATGGTGCCGACGCTGAGCCAGAACGAATGCGGCGCCACGCTGTCGAGCATCTTGGGTGCTGTTCCCTGCTGACCCGCATCGGTGAAGCGCGAGCAGGGGTGCACGACATGGATACGATCGGCGGGGAAGTGCGGGAACGTCTTCAGGTAATGCGCGCGCGAATAGTGCGAGATCGCAATGACCCAGTCCGCGGCAACGGCCGAGCGGAAGACGCCCTCGAAACACCCGATCCGGTTCGCTTCCGTCGTCCATTTCGGATCGACGATGAAGCCGACGTCATAGAGTGTGTAGATCAGCCGGCTGCGGGCGATCTGCGCTGGCGTCCAGAAATTGTTGGAATGCACGATGTCGGGATTGCCGAGCGCCGTTTCGAGGTCGCCTTGGGTCCAGAATCCGCGCGCATCATCCATAGTGACGTGGCGTTGCCCGTAATGCACATCGGTCCCGGGATAGGGATTTCCGGCTGGCATCTGCGGATCGAGGAAAAAGTCGCCGAAGCTCGGATACAGCGCATAGCGGTGCTGGGGCGCGCTGGCGAGCATGGCCGTAATCATGGCATGCGTAAAGAAACCGCAGCCTGCTTTGCCTGATCCCGTCTGGGAGATGTCGAATCCGATATGCATCTGATTTGTGATCTCAATGGCCGAGAGTTGCCGTGTTACGTGCGTATCATCTGGGCAATCACTGGAGGTGCAGAGTCCAGCGAAAGCTTCAAAACGCGTAGCCGCTCCTTGACCATCATGTCCACCAGATCGACAAAGCCGACCTTCGGTTCCCAGCCGAGCTTAATCTTGAGCTTGGTCGGATCCGCTTGGGTGAAATGACTGTCGACTTTGCGGAGCAGGGTGTTGTCGCGGACGACATAATCGTTCCAGTCGAGGCCGAAGACCTTGAACGCGGTCTCGCAAAATTCTGCAATGGAATGCGCCTGGCCGGTGCCGACGGCATAGTCCGCCGGCGTGTCGTGGCGCACGATCAGGTGCATGGCTTCGACAAAGTCGCCGGCATAACCAAAATCGCGATGCACCGTGATGTCGCCGAGATAGAGCTTGCCGCCGTTCAGGATCGGCTTGCCGCGTTCGTCGAGCTCGCGTGTTTCCTTGAGGCCGAGTGCGGCGGCAGCGGCGGCATGAGCGATCTTCTGCGACACGAAGTTGAGCGGCCGATGCGGACTCTCATGGTTGAAAAGGATACCGCAGGACAGATGCAGCCCATATTGTCGGCGATAGGCGCCGACGATCTGGTGGGCATAGGCCTTGGAGATGCCGTAAGGCGAGCCCGGATTTGCCCGAGTGTCCTCGTCCTGGACCTCGGCCCGGGTGTCGCCGTAGATTTCCGACGACGACGCCTGGAACATGCGGCAAGTCGGCGCCTCGCGGCGGATATATTCACAGATGCGATGCGGGACCAGCGAGTTCAGCAGTGCTGTCTCGATCGGGATGTCCCATGAAATCGACGGGCGCGAGACCGCGGCGAGATTGTATATTTCGTCGGGAGCTACACGCGACAGCAGGCCGGTGAGGAAGCCTTCGTCCATCAGATTGCCGGCATGCCAATGAACCCGCCCACCGTGCAGGTCGGCATCGACCTGATGCCGGGACTGGGCGTGGACATCATAGCCTTGCTTGAGCAGGAGGTCGGTGAGGTACCAGCCATCTTGGCCCGCGCCTCCCGTCACCAA
>JAPLPC010000520.1:0-5368 GCA_026400425.1 Hyphomicrobiales bacterium
GGTTCGCATCATCGTTGAGTCCTTGTGTCATGCGTCAGCCCTTTTGTCTTGCGCGGTTTCTCACGACTGCAGCCACGACGGCGATATTGGCCGTCGGCCTCGCCGGCTGCAAGACCGCCGGCATGTCGGACGTCACCGGTTCGGTAGGCCCACGCGCCGAGGCGTCGCGGGCGATCGCCTCACCCGCCGACGCGTCGCGCGATATCGAGGATCTGGGCGCACGCTCTCGCGCCAATCCGCGCGATGCCGATGCAGCGTTGCGATACGGACAGGCGCTGCGTGCCAATGGTCAGCGTGCACAGGCCGTCTCGGTATTCGAGCAGGCCACCTTGAACAATCCCGGCAACAAGCTCCTGATGGCAGGCTATGGCCGCGCGCTGGCGGATGCCGGAAATTTCCAGCGTGCCTTCGAAGTGCTGGGCAGCGCGCATTCAACGACAAACCCCGACTGGCGAATTCTTTCGGCCCAGGGTGCCGCTCTGGACCAGATGGGCCGCCACGACGACGCGCGCCGCTACTATGAAAGCGCGCTGAAGATCCGGCCCGAGGAGCCGTCGGTGCTGTCAAATCTCGGCCTGTCATACATGCTGTCGAAAGACCTGCCCCAGGGCGAAGCCATCATGCGTCGCGCGCAGCAGGGGCGCGGTGCCGTCGATCCGCGGGTACGGCAGAATCTCGGGTTGATCGTCGGTCTGCAGGGCCGCTTCGGCGAAGCCGAGACGATCGTGCGCGCCGATCTGCCGCCGGACGAAGCGGCGGCCAATGTCGCCTATCTCAGGCAGATGTTGAGCGCCAAGGGTGGTCCGCGGCTCAGCGGACAGGACGACGCGAAGCGCTCGTAAGCGCCGCGCCGCTTACTGCATCGCGGCGACCTTGATCCCGGTCGGCCCGAGAATGACCACGAACAGCACCGGCAGGAAGAACAGGATCATCGGCACCGTCAGCTTCGGCGGCAGGGCTGCAGCTTTTTTCTCGGCTTCGTTCATGCGCATGTCGCGATTTTCCTGCGCCATCACGCGCAGGCTCTGTCCCAGCGGCGTTCCGTAGCGTTCGGATTGCATCAGTGCGAGACAGACGGACTTCACGCCTTCGAGGCCGGTGCGCTTGGCGAGGTTCTCGTAGGCCACCTTGCGGTCCTGCAAATAGGACAGCTCGGCCATGGTCAATGTGGATTCCTCGGCGAGTGGGATCGACTGCGACACGATCTCGACGGAGACGCGGCGGAACGCGACCTCGATCGACATGCCGGATTCGATGCAGATCAACAGCAGATCGAGCGCATCCGGAAATGCCCGACGGATCGAGAGCTGGCGCTTGGTGATGGCGTTCTTCAGAAAGATCATCGGCGCCTGCATGCCGAACCACGCTGCCGCCACGCACATGCCGATCTTGATCGGCAGCGACTGCTCCATTTTCGAGATCACGAACACATAGAGCACCGCGAAAACAAGAAATGCGATCGGCGTCACCAGCCGGAAGAACAGGAAAGTGACATAGGGGGCCTGCCCGCGGTAGCCGGCCATCACCAGTTTGTCGAGCGCTGCTTCCTGCGCCAGCCATTTGGTCAGGTTGAAATCGCTGACCACTTTGGAGACCAGCTGCCTCGGAGTCTGCCGCAGCGAGACTTTGCTGCTATTGGCCAATCGGTCGCGCTCGCGCTGTCGCAGTCTCTCGCGCTCGCTGGCGACAGCCTTCATGCGCTTTGCAAGTCCGTCGCCGGCAAACAGCGGGACCAGCAGCGTGTAGGCCGTTGCTGTCACGGCGATGGCCGCCATGAGCATCATCATGAAGCGGGTGTCGTGCAGCTTTGCGATCAGTAGATCAACCATGACGCACCATCAGAAATCGAAATTGATCATCTTCTTCATGACGAAGATGCCGCAGGACATCCATACAACGCAGGCAGCGAGCATCAGGCGACCGGTGGGATGGGTCCAGAGCAGCGAGATGTAGTCGGGCGTGCTGAGATAGACCAGCAGCATCACGATCGGCGGCAGCGACCCGATGATGCCGGCGGACGCCTTGGCTTCCATCGACATCGCCTGGATCTTCTCTTTCATCTTCTTGCGATCGCGCAGCACCTTGGAGAGATTGCCGAGCGCTTCCGACAGATTGCCGCCTGATTTCTGCTGGATAGCGATCACGATGCCGAAGAAGTTCGCTTCCGGAAGCGGCATCCGGTCATAGAGCCGGGCGCAGGCATCGCCGAGCGGCATGCCGATGGTCTGCGTCTCGATGATGGCATTGAACTCGCTGCGCAATGGCTCGGGCGCATCGGCCGCCACCACCTTCAGCGAATCGAACAGCGGCAGCCCGGCCTTGATGCCGCGCACGACCACGTCGACGGCATCCGGCAGCGCCCGCAGAAACGCATCTTCCCGTCGCCTCTTGAGAAATCCGAGAATCCACCGCGGCAGGCCGAAGCCGGCGGCGAAAGCGAGACCGGCGCCGGCCAGCAAGCCGCCCCCGAACAGCACGGTCATGACGAACGCAAACAGACCGACCATGGCGGACACGACGAGGAACTTCTGCACGGTCCAGTCGAGGCCTGCCTGCGCGATGCGGGTGCCGAGCGGAACCTTGCTCTTCTCCTTGTTGCGAGCCTCGACTTCTTTCAGTGACATCTCCACCTGGTCGCGCTTGGAGCGCTGGGCGCGATCGACGGAGCGCGCCTTCGGCTCCGTCCGCGCGACCGTGGAGCGGCGTTCTTCGGCTTTCTTCTCGCCGGACAGATGCGGATAGAGGAAAACCCAGGCGAGGCCGCCGACTGCGACCGTCGCCATGAAGGCCAATGCGAGCGCCTGCATGTTCATCGGTTGCTCCCCTAGACGTTTGCTGCGACTTCGGCTGCGTCGAGCGCCGCAGCCAACCGCTTCTCTTCGCCGTAATAGCGGGCTCGTTCCCAGAATTTCGGCCGGCCGATGCCGGTGGAGCGATGCCGCCCGATGATGCCGCCATTCGCATCCTCACCGAGGATGTCGTACAGGAAGACATCCTGGGTAATGATGGTGTCGCCTTCCATGCCCATCACTTCCGTGATGTGGGTGATGCGGCGCGAGCCGTCACGCAGACGCGCGGCCTGCACGATGACGTCGATGGACGCGCAGATCATTTCGCGGATCGTACGCGAGGGCAGCGAGAAGCCGCCCATGGTGATCATGGATTCGCAGCGCGACAGCGCTTCACGCGGGTTGTTGGCGTGCAGGGTGCCCATCGAGCCGTCATGGCCGGTGTTCATCGCCTGCAACAGATCGAATGCCTCGGGGCCGCGGACTTCGCCGACGATGATGCGTTCGGGACGCATGCGCAGGCAGTTGCGCACCAGTTCGCGCATGGTGACCTGGCCTTCGCCCTCAATATTTGGCGGGCGGGTTTCCAGGCGTACCACATGCGGCTGCTGCAGCTGCAGTTCGGCGGCGTCTTCGCAGGTGATGACGCGTTCGTCTTCGTCGATGTAATTGGTCAGGCAGTTCAAGAGTGTCGTCTTGCCCGAACCGGTACCGCCGGAGATCAGCACGTTGCAGCGGACGCGGCCGATGATCTGGAGGATCTGCGCGCCTTCAGGCGAAATGGCGCCGAACTTGACCAGCTGGTCGAGGGTCAGCTTGTCCTTCTTGAATTTACGAATCGTCAGCGCCGGTCCGTCGATGGCCAGCGGCGGCACGATGGCATTGACGCGCGAACCGTCGGCAAGGCGCGCGTCGCAGATCGGCGAGGATTCATCGACGCGGCGGCCGACCTGGCTGACGATGCGCTGACAGATGTTCAGCAGCTGCTGATTGTCGCGGAAGCGGATGCCGGTCTTCTGGATGCGACCGGCGACTTCGATGAAGACGGTGCCGGCACCATTGACCATGATATCGGCGATGTCGTCGCGCGCCAGCAGCGGCTCCAGCGGTCCGTAACCGAGCACGTCGTTGCAGATATCGTCGAGCAGCTCTTCCTGCTCGGCGATCGACATCACGATGTTCTTGATCGCGATGATCTCGTTGACGATGTCGCGAATTTCCTCGCGGGCCGATTCGCCGTCGAGCTTGGCCAATTGTGCGAGGTCGATCGCCTCGATCAGCGCGCCGAAAATGGTCGCCTTGACCTGATAGTAGGTATCCGAACGGCGTTCGGCCACGGGCGGAGGGGCCTGGCGGGCGGGCGACAAGGGCGGTGATGCAACAGCCGGCGCAGGCGCAGCGCTCGGCAATGCCGGCGGCGGGCTTGCCGGCCGCGGGGCACGAAGATCGGGCTCTGTTCCACTACGCTTACCAAACACGACTCAACTCCCTGCGGTTCGTCACTTCGACCGCAACTTCTCCAGCAGCGGCGCGAGGATAGATCCCCGCGGCTTTTTGGTCTCGCCGCGGCCGGTTAGCCGCTGCGCGATCTGCAGGAATATTTCGGTGGTGCGATGATTGGCGGAGACTTCCGCAATCATCTGGCCGTTATTGGCGGCCGCGCCAAAAATCTGTGGCTCGAACGGAATCGTGGCGATCGGCGGCGTCTCGATCGCTTTCGCGAATTCGGCGGCGCTGATTTCTGGACGTTTCGGCACGCCGACTTGGTTGAGGCAATATAGCGGCGGCCGGTCGTTCGGGCGCGCCGCCTTGATCAGGTCGTACATGCTCTTGGTGTTGCGCAGGTTGGCCAGATCCGGCGAGGCGACGATGAGAATGTCGTCGGCGCCGATCAGCGCGCGCTTGGTCCAGCCGGTCCACTGATGCGGCACGTCGAGCACGATGCAGGGCATGGTCGAGCGCAGCGTATCGAAGATCGAATCGAAGGCCTCGGTGCCGAAATCATACACTCGCTCCAGCGTCGCGGGCGCTGCCAGCAGGCTGAGATGATCGGTGCATTTCGACAGCAGGCGGTCGATGAACGCGGTATCGACGCGATCCGGGGAGAACACCGCATCAGCGATGCCCTGCGGCGGGTCCTGATTGTAGTCGAGCCCGGCAGTCCCGAAGGCGAGGTCGAGATCGGCCACCACGGAATCCAGTGCCAGATCGCGGGCGATTGCCCAGGCGACATTGTGCGCGATGGTCGATGCGCCGACGCCGCCCTTGGCGCCGACCACGGCGATGATACGGCCGACAGCCTTGGCTTCGGGCGCCGAGAACAGGCCGCAGATGGAGCGGACGACGTCGATGGTGGCGACTGGTGCGATCACGTAATCGCTGACGCCGCGACGCACCAGCTCGCGGTACAGCGTGACGTCGTTGACCTTGCCGAGCACGATGACACGGGTGCCGGCATCGCAGACGGTAGCCAGTTGGTCGAGGCCGCCGAGAATATCGGTGCGGGGCTCGGCTTCGAGCAGGATCACATTCGGCGTCGGCGCCGTGCGATAGGCTTCGATGGCGGCAGCCATGCCGCC
>JAPLPC010000520.1:5411-12528 GCA_026400425.1 Hyphomicrobiales bacterium
GAGATGGGTTTTATCCATGCGGCGGTCTTCCCCCGCGGCCTGAACGGCGGAGGCGGTTTCGACGGTCTCGCAGAACGCCTGGATCGAGACCCGGGGCGCCGGCGCGATATGCTCGTCGGCGGCCGGTGATGGCGCGGCGGCGAGCTGCTCGTCGTCTGTCTTTTGCGCGTAATTGATCATTGGCCCACGTTGCTGATCTTGTTCTTATCCGCATCCGGATAAGTGGTGGCGGTCGCTTGACCCTGACGATACTTGTCGAGTGCGAAGGTGCGGCGGCCGGTATAGGCCGGCGTTTCCGGACGTGGTTGCACGAGATCGGACGGGTTGGCGACCATGGCGGCGAGATTGCGCTGCGAGGCGCAGCCGAGATTGTAATAGGGCCGGTTCGAGAGGTAGCTCTTGTTCTTGATCGAGCCGGCGAGATCCTCGGGCCAGGTGCCGCACGGGCCCGCGGTCGCGGCGATGAGCGGATAGCTGACGCGGATCGTGGCGAACTGACGCGGATCGTTCGGTGTGTAGTTGCGGGTCGCGATGGCATTTGCCGGCACGCCGACGGTGGCCAGCAGCGAATGCACTTCGCGCCGGGATTCCTGCGCCGCACGGGCGTTCGGCGTATGCGCGGGAACTTCGACGGTGATGGTGCCGGTGCCCTCGCGCAGCCAGTTCTGGCCGACATTGACAACATCGGCGCGTTGCGTTGCCGTCAGGCCGCCGCGGAAACTGCCGACGAAGACCTCGGTGCTGCGCATGCGCTCTTCCACCACGATCGGGTGGCGCAGCCGGTAATCGGCGGGAACGCTGGTGGCGACGTCATCGCGCGCAACGGTTCTACAGCCGCCAAGCGCCATCGTGGCGCCGACGATCACGGTCAGCACGGCGAGGCTTTGGGAGAATTTTCGGGTCTGGGTCATCTGTTTGCGCCTCAATCCGTGATGAAGCCGAACGCGCCGCGATAGCCGCGGGCCGGCTCGGGTTTGCGGCCCGGTACGCCATAGATGCGATTGACGGAGCCGAGCAGGTCGGCCTGCGGATCCGAAGAATCGACAAAGCCGTCATCCGGTCGCGACAGGTCCTTCTGAGCCACGGCGCGGACGATGTAAGGCGTCACGATCACCATCAGTTCGGTGTTGTTGTTGACATAGTCGCGGCTCTTGAACAGCGCGCCGAGCACCGGCACCTGCGACATGCCGGGCAGGCCGCTCATCGCCTGCTTGGTCTGTTGCTTGATCAATCCGGCCATGGCCATCGAGCCGCCCGAGGGAATTTCCAGCGTGGTGTCGGCACGATTGGTCCTGATCGCGGGGATCTGCGTGCCGCTGATGGACACCGAGTTTTCCTGCGACAACTCGGACACTTCGGTGGCGACGCGCAGACTGATGCGGCCCTCACTGAGCACCACCGGGGTGAAGCCGAGCGAGATGCCGAACTTCTTGAAACTGATCTGGGTCGTACAGATCCGCGTGGTGGGATCGCAGGTGTTGCCGCCGGGCACGGGGAATTCGCCGCCGGCCAGGAAGTTGGCGGTTTCGCCGGAAATGGCTGTCAGGCTCGGTTCGGCCAGGGTGCGGATCACCCCGGCGGTCTCCATCGCCTTCAGCGTGGCGGTGACGGAAGGGCCGGCGCCGAACGAGCCCTGGATGGCGTTGCCCTCGAAGAGGCTTCGGCCGCTGGCGGTGAACGGATTGGCATTGGTGAAATTGACGACCGACGTGCCGTAGCTCAGCTTGCCCGACAGATCAACGCCGAGCTGCTTGACGATGTTGCGCTGAACCTCTGCCACGACGACCTTCAACATCACCTGATCGCGGCCGCGCACGGAGATGTTGTTGACGACCTTGTCCATGCCGCCGGCGAGGCGGGCCGCGAGATCGGCAGCCCGCTGCGCCTCGATCTGGTTCGCCGCCGAACCGGTCAGGATGATGCCGTCGCCAAGGCCCTCGACGCGGATATCGGCTGTCGGCAGCGTCTGCCTGAGCGCGCCGCGGATACCATTGAGGTCGCGGGTGACGGCGATATCGTAGGCAGCGATCTGCTGGCCTGCACTGTCGAAGAAGATGATGTTCGTCTGTCCGACCGTGGCGCCGATGATATAGGCACGCTGCGCGGAGCGAACCACGGCATTGGCGATCTTCGGATCCGCAACCAGCACGTCCTTGACGTCGCGCGGCAGGTCGATGACCACGGACTTGCCGATGCCGAGCGGCAGGAAACGCGCGTTCAATTGCCCCGCAGCCGTCGGCATGTTGGCACCGTAGTCGGCGGCGTCGGCGATACGCAGCGCAGCCCCGAGCGACAGCGCGGCAATGGCTGTCACCGAGAGCGCACGGGCCACCAGGCTCCGCATCGATCTGCTCGTCATTGTCGGCGTCATCGTCTACGTCCTTGTCACTTCGTGATCGTCGCGGTCGACGGAATGCCGTACCGGACGATGCTGACGGTGCTGCCGCGCTTGCGGGTGGCTGGGTCTTCGCTCGGCACGTCCGGCGCATTGGCATCGGCCAGCGCGCGCAAGGCCAGCGACAGCGTGCCGCTCTGGCGCGCGCGCGCCAGCAGTTCGGCCTGTTCCGGCTTCAGTTCGAGCGTCGCGGTCTTGCCCACGACCGTGTTCTGCCCGTCCTTCTCCTTCGGCGCCTGATCGATGGCCAGCACGCGGATATTGCTGAGAATGATTTCGGACATCACGCCGTCCGCGGCCATGTCAGGACCTTTGTCGCGCTTCGACAGGATCACGTCGACGCGATCATTCGGCAGGATGAAACCGCCGGCGCCGGTCTCCGGCGAAATTTCCGTCGAGACGGCGCGCATGCCCGAGGGCAGCACCGCGGCCATGAAGCCGGCTCCGTTGGCGCGCACGAGCTTGGCGTCGCGAATGGGTTCGCCGGCGATGAAGGGGGATCGTGCGATCGCGCCGGCCGTCTGCGTGATCGCCTCCGGTCGGGTATTGCGGGCGATGACATTGGCGCTGGCGGCGCTGGTCGGCCAGGCCTGCCACTGCATGTCGTCCGCACCGATCGCCTGACCCAGCGCGATATCGCCCTTGGCAACCAGGACATCAGTCGTGGGGAGCTGTGCGACCTGCGGCGGGGGCGGCGGAGCGTCGGATGAGCTCGCAAGATACAGCGCCACGCTGCCGGCACCGAGTGCAATGGCGAGGACCACAATACGTGCGGTATTCATACGCTTCACTTTCCACATTACGCCGCGACGCATGCGCCGCTGTAGGGTGGAGTTGAGCAGTTATTCGTCAAGGCATGGTTAATGAGCGGTATCTAAAACGAGTTAACGATTTTCCCCGGTATCAACCCAGTGCCAGGCGGCTGAGATCGATCGCCTTGATCCACTGCGTTTCCGGATAGACGAGCAGGCCGCCCAGCGCCAGCGCGACGCCGTAGGGGATGCCGCTATCCTTGTGGTGCAGCCGCAGCAACCATTCCTGCCGACCCAGGGCGTAAGGCAGTGGCCATTGCCGGAATTGCAGCATCAGCAGCGTCAGCGCGCCGCCGAACAGCGACGCATAGATGAGATATTCCAGCAGGTGATCGAAGCCGAACCACAATCCGGCACAGGCCGCGAGCTTGGCATCGCCGCCGCCGATCCAGCCGAACGAGAAACATGCAAATGCGATGACGAGCACGAGACCACCCGCGCCGAGATGTAGCAGTGCCGCCGAGGAACCCATGCCGGAGAAAAACGCAACGAAGGCAAAGCCGGCAATCAGCAGCATCGAGATCCGGTTCGAGATGGTCATCGTCAAAAGATCGCTGATCGCTGCATAGGCCATCAGTCCGGGAAACAGCAGCAACCGCGTCAGATCAAGAATCATGGCTTCACGGCCCGTGCGAAAACGACGGCAGAGCATAGTCGGCAGGAAATGAATAAACGGACAATGGCAGGTGGTTTGTTTACCAAACCGCGGCGATCCGCATCACGACGGCAACCATCGCCAGCATGAGCGAGAAGCAGACGAGCCCGGCCGGCTCGCGGAGTGACAGTCCAAGCGTGTCGCGCAAGGAACGTCGAGTTGCGATGTGTCTCATCGGCAGCGGCCTGATACGCATACGAAGGCGCTCCAACAAAAAAGGCCCCGGAATGCCGGAGCCTCTATTGCGATCACGCCCCGGCTTACTTGAGCGAGGTGTTGATCGACGTGAACTTGCCGTTCAGGTTGGTGCCGAGACCATTCACAACCGCGATGATGGCGAGCGAGATGCCGGCAGCGATCAAGCCGTATTCGATCGCGGTGGCGCCGGATTCATCCTTCAGAAAACGCGAAACGAGGTTTTTCATAATACCAAACTCCATATGTGCACGTGGCTGTCGTCATAGATGCCTGGTCTCCCCGGCGTTCTCAGCACCGTGACCATAGGCCGACGGTAAATGTTTCTGATTGCAGTGCGGTTAATTCGATCGATGAAAGTCGGTGGCATTTGTGTCTTCTTTTGCACGGTAAATGCCTGCTTAAAGGCAATACGGTCTCCGCCCGGCTCCCTTGCTACCCGCGTGCTCACGCGCTGGTTTATCGCTCCTTAAGTATGCGGCGGTATCGTCTTAAGATCGGAAACCGGCGGGATTCGGAATGTCGACATTGCCTATGGAAGTGCTGCACATGTTCGGCGAGACCATCATGAAAGTGGTCCCGATCACGATCGCGCTCGCGGCGGTCTTTACCGTGCTCACGCATTTCTGGGCGTGCAATCCCGGCAAGCCTTGGTGGCGCAAGAGTGAAATTGTCACCGATATCTGCTACTGGTTCTTCGTGCCGCTGATCACGCGTGTGGTGCGCATCGGGCTTCTGGTGCTGGGCGCGGCGGTCGTCTTCAACATTCACGATGCCGATGGCCTGATCGCCTTTTACGACAACGGGCACGGTCCGCTGGCGCAATTGCCGTTATGGGTTCAGGCCGTCCTCTTCCTCGTGCTGTCCGACTTTCTGCTGTACTGGTTTCACCGGATGTATCACGGCGGCGAGTTCTGGAAGTATCACGCCATCCATCATTCGTCCGAAGAAGTGGACTGGATCTCCGCGGCACGCTTCCATCCGGTCAACCTGTTCCTCGGCACCGTAGCTGTGGACGTGGTGCTGCTGATGGCGGGTATCTCGCCGAACATCATGCTGTGGGTCGGCCCTTTCACGACGTTCCATTCCGCCTTCGTGCACGCCAATCTGAACTGGACCCTCGGGCCGTTCAAATATGTCCTCGCCACCCCGGTGTTTCACCGCTGGCATCACACGTCGCTGGAGCAGGGTGGCAACACTAACTTCGCCGGCACCTTCCCGTTATGGGACATCCTGTTCGGGACTTTCCGGATGCCGAAGGGCGAATTGCCCGACAATTACGGCGTCGATGGCGAGCCGTTGCCGACCGAAATCGTCGGTCAACTGGCCTATCCGTTCCGCCAGTTGAGTTCCGCCGCCAAGCAATCGCGCGTCTGAGCCGAGGCTTCGGCCCGGCGTCTTCATCGCGGTCGACATTATCGAACCGACGTTTGCGGTTCCTTCACCAATTAACGGCACATTCGCCATGTCGGGCGCCGGCACCGCTGCGTATCTGCTTAGGCCGGCTCGTATCGTCCCGGAGTACAGAATGTCGTTTGTTAATTTGCGTCGCCGCGCGTCGGCGGCCTCGATGATCCCGGTGCTCGTTGCGGGCCTGATGCTTGTTCAGATGGCGGGCCTGCCTGTGTCTGCCAACGAGATGATCTCGGTCAATGTCGATCAGGCCAGACTGGTCAAGTTTCCGGACAAGATCGCCACGATCGTGGTCGGCAATCCGCTGATCGCCGACGTCACGTTGCAACCGGGCGGCATGGTGGTCGTGACCGGCAAGGGGTATGGCGCCACCAACGTCATCGCGATGGATCGCGCCGGCGCCGTGCTGATGGACCGCGTGGTGCAGGTCGAAGGACCAACCGACAAGGTCGTCACCGTCTATCGCGGCATCGCGCGGGAATCCTACAGCTGCACGCCCAATTGCGAGCGTCGCGTCACGCTGGGTGATGCCGAGACCTATTTCAAATCGACCATGGAGCAGGCCGGCGCCATTGGCGGACTGGCCGCATCGACCGGCGCCGCGACTGGCATGCCCGGCAAGCCGAACTAAACTGTTCCGATCGGGGCAACTGCGGCTTTCGCGGCGGCACGCGCGATCGGCGATGGTTAATCATCCGTTAACGGATCGCTCCACGTTGTCGCGATCCGGCGAAACACTTCTACAATCAGTTTTTGCTACAGCTTGACGGTCGTTATCTCCATTCCGTCCGGATGTCGCCGATGCTGAACCCGATCATGTCCGTCGCCGTCGTCAGTCAGCGGCTGCGCGCGTTCCGTCGCAGCAGGGATGGGTCGGCTGCGGTCGAATTTGCCATGATCGCGCCGATGTTTTTCGCGCTGATCTTTGCGGTCATCGAAACCGGCATGGTGTTCCTGGCCGGACAATTGCTGGAGACCGGCGTCGAGGACGGTGCACGTCTCGTCTATACCAGCCAGACCACCAGCGCGCCGGATTTCAAGAGCACGATCTGCAGCCGGGTATCGGTGCTGATGGATTGCACCAAGCTCGACACGGTTTCGTCTATCAGCCGCCGGCCTATTCCGCGACGACGCCGACCAGCAAGACCGTGGTCGTGCGGGCGTTTTACCAATGGCCGTTGTTCGTAACGGGCCTCGGTTACAACATTGCGAATATCGATCGCGGCACGACGACCAACAAGCGTCTCCTTGCGGCCACGGCCGCGCTCGGCCCGCAGTAGCAAGAGGATATCGGGATGCGCATGCGCGCTGTTTCGCTGGAGCTTGGCCGACGCGCCGCCTCGATGCGCCGTGACGATAGCGGCATCGCAGCGATCGAATTCGCGGTGATCGCGCCGTTGCTGCTGCTGATGCTGTTCGGCATTACCGATGTCGCGAACTATTTTGCCGTCGATCGCAAGGTGAGCCAAATTGCGCAGACGGTCTCCGATCTGACTTCGCGCTACACGGCGGTGCAGGAGACCGACGTCTCGAACTTCTTCATCATCGCAGGCGCGATGGTGACGCCGTATGACAAGAACCAGCTGAAGACGACGATCCATCAGCTTTATCTCGATCCGAATACCAAAACGGCGAAGGTCGTCTGGA
>JAPLPC010000314.1:0-5842 GCA_026400425.1 Hyphomicrobiales bacterium
TCGTCGATGATCCGGACGGCGAGACGTTGCGCAATCCCGATCATGCCTGGGAAGTCGCGCGCGCCATGATCATGCAATTGCTGCGGTCGGAAGGGGCGCAGCGCGACCTGTTGGCAGCCGTGCTCGAGGTTACCGACGAGCAGGGCGAGGTCGTGCTCGAATTTCCGTTCTCGGAAGCGTTGCTGGATTCCGCGGACTCGACTACGCGACATTGATATCCGCATTGTCCCGGGCGCGCTGCGGCGTGCAACGCGGCTGCCGCATCGCATCCAGGACATGAATTGGATCTGCGGATCAGTTTGAAGCCGCCTCACACCGCCATCCGCCGATGTTTCGGTTGCGCGCAAGCGGTCAAATATCTCACACTGTGTTCGGGAAGGCCCCGGTATCGCGTCGCATGGCGGCGCGGTTGACAGAGGGCTGCTTCCACAGGGGAGATGTCCATGACCGTTTATGCGTCCGCCCGGCAAGCTTTGCTTGCCAGCGTTTTCGTCGGTGCCTGCGTTGTCGGCGCCGCTGCCCAGCAATCCGATACGACCACCGCCACGCCACCGGCTGCCAGCGTCACGCCATCGCCGGCTGCGCCGGCTCCCGCTGCGACGCCTCCCGCTGCGACGCCTGCACCCGCGCCACAGGCCGCCGCGCCGGCTCCCGCGGCACCCGCGCTGCCGCCGGGATCGCCGCTGATCGGCCGTCCGGCCGACAGCGTCGCCGCAGCCAAGCTCGCACCGGTCGCGCCGCCGCCGATCCCGACGGCAGCCGACAAGCTGCCGACAGCCAAGCTGAAAGTGCCGGCCGGTTTCAATATTGAAGTTTATGCCGCCGGCATGGCCAATGCGCGCTCGATGCGCGAAGGCGACAAGGGCACCGTGTTCGTCGGCACGCGTCTGATCGACAAGGTTTACGCCGTCAGCAATCAGGACGGCAAACGCCAGGTCAAGGTGCTGGCGTCGGGCCTCTATCGCCCCAACGGTCTCGCTTTCAAGGATGGCACGCTCTTCATCGCCGAACTGTCGAAGATCTCCAAGATCGACAAGGTGGAGGACAATCTCGACAATCCGCCCAAGCCCACCACGATCTACGACAAGCTGCCGAAGGACGAAGCCCATGGATGGAAGTTCATCGGCATCGGCCCCGACAACAAGCTCTATGTGCCTGTCGGCCAGCCCGGCAACAACGTGCTGCATGACGACGCCCACGGCCAGATCCGCCGCATGAATCTCGATGGCTCCGGCGCCGAGGTCTATGTCAAGGGCATGCGCAACACCGTCGGCTTCGACTGGAATCCCGAAACCAAGCAGATGTACTTCACCGACAATGGCCGCGACTGGATGTCGGAGGCGGTGCCGGAGGACGAACTCAACCGCGTCAGCAAGGCCGGCGAGGATTTCGGCGCGCCGTATTGCCTGCAGGGCAACATCCTCGATCCCGAATTCGGCTGGGGCAAATCCTGCGCCGACTACACAGCACCTGTCGGCCTGCTCGGCGCCCACACCGCGGCCCTCGGCATGCGCTTCTACACCGGCAAGATGTTCCCCGCCGCCTACAAGAACGCGATCTTCATTGCCCGCCACGGCTCCTGGAATAAATCGCAGAAGCTCGGCGGCGATGTGGTGGTGGCGAAGCTGAACAAGGACGGCACGGTGAAATCCGTCGAGCCGTTCCTGACCGGCTTTCTCGAAGACAACAAATATGTCGGTCGTCCCGTGGACGTGCTGCAGATGAAGGATGGCTCGATGCTGGTGTCCGACGACTGGAACGGCGCCATCTATCGCATCACCTACGGCAAGCAGAAGGTGGCGGGAAAGAAGTGATCGCTCTTTCTAACCTCTCCCCGCTTGCGGGGAGAGGTCGCCTGAAACATGCGAAGCATGTGGAAGGAGGGTGAGGGGGACTCTCCATTTGCTCCGAGCGTGGTGATAGCCCCCTCATCCTGACCTTCTCCCCGCAGGCGGGGAGAAGGAACTAGGCCGTCGCTTGTTGCTGCTGTCTCACGTCCCAGAAAGTCCAAAGTCCGATGCGTCGGTTTGCAGTCATCGTTGCTCTACTTCTGTCGTCATCCCCACTCGCCGCCGCCGAATCCATTGCCGAACGCGCCGCGCCGTGTCTTGCCTGCCATGGCGAGAAGGGCACCTCGGAGATCGAGAACACACCGTCGCTCGGCGCCCAGCAGCCGGCCTATACGCTGATCCAGCTCTATATGTTCCGCGAGAATCTGCGCATCTTCGCGCCGATGAACGAGATGGCGAAGGATCTCACCGACGACGATCTGCGCATCTTCTCGGATTACATCGCGACGCTGCCGAAGCCGGTGGCGCGCGACGCCGGCGATCCCGCGCGCATGCAGGCAGCGAAGGCGCTGACCTCGCAATTCCGCTGCGACAGCTGCCACAATGCGGATTTCTCCGGTCGCGACAACATCCCGCGCATCGCCAATCAGCGCGAGGACTACCTCGTCAAGACCATGCGCGAATACAAGGACAACAGCCGCCACGGCTATGACGCCACCATGGCCGATGTGATGCAAGGGATCTCAGACGCGCAGATCGTGGAGCTGGCCTATTTTCTGGCGCGGGTGAAGTAGGCATTCGCCGCGGCGGCGATGTGATGTGCTGGCAAAGCCCACGTCTGTCATTGCCCGACTTGATCGGGCAATCCAGTAGACACCGCTATCAGTGATGGAGCCGGGTTGCCGGCGATTACTGGATCCCCGCTTTCGCGGGGATGACAGATGGTGCCCTGGTGAATTGTTCCTATTTTGTTCTTGACAAAATTCCCATCGTCGCCATTATCCCTCTCGTCTTGTTCGGTGAGGGGCGCTTCATGAGGCGTTGTTGAGCGGAACAGAGATGCGGCGCCTGCGGGCCGGGGGAGGACGTATCCCCTTGCACTCGGGTGGTCGAAGGTCGCCGTCCGGGCCCAATACGGGGCTCTGCCGCTAAAGCGCGGCTGGACGTGGTGCGGGCGAAGGCAGGGAAACCTGCTGGATGGCATCCAATGGGATGCGCCCAGTACCCGGAAGAACGGTCCTTCGACTGAAACAACGTCGCGGTGGCGCGCCGTAAGGCGTTGCGCAATTGCGGTGTCGCTGGCGATCCAGCGAGACGGATTGCGTCAAGTCCCACCCCACGCGCCTTACGGCGTGCCGCCTCCCCTCATGTTTTCGAGGGGAGAACACGGGAGCACTGCATGAACGATCTCTGGCGTCTGTCGGCCTCTGAACTCGCAAGCCTCATCAAAGCGCGCAAGGTCTCCGCAAGGGAAGCGGCGCAAGCCGGTCTCGCCAGGCTCGACGCTGCGAATCCTGCGATCAATGCCGTGGTCGATCATCGCCCCGACGACGTTCTCGCGCAGGCCGATGCCGTCGATGCGGCGCTGGCGCGCGGTCTCGATGTCGGTCCGCTTGCCGGTGTGCCGGTCACCGTGAAAGTAAATATCGACTACAAGGGCTATGCGACGTCGAACGGCGTCAAGATCCAGAACGAGATCATCGCCACCTCCAACAGCCCGGTGATCGATAACCTGATCAAAGCCGGCGCCGTGATTCTCGGCCGCACCAATTGCCCGGCCTTCTCCTATCGCTGGTTCACCACCAACCAGCTCTATGGCGATACCAAAAACCCGCGCGATCCCTCGCTGACGCCGGGTGGCTCCTCCGGCGGCGCAGGCGCGTCCGTGGCAGCCGGCATCGGTCACATCGCCCATGGCACCGACATCGCCGGTTCGATCCGCTATCCCGCTTATGCCTGCGGCGTGCATGGATTGCGTCCCACCGTCGGCCGCATCGCCGCCTATAATCAGGCGCTGCCCGAGCGCATCATCTCTGGACAGATCACCGCCGTGTCCGGTCCGCTCGCGCGCACCATCGCGGATATCAGGTTGGGTCTCGAAGCGATGGCGCAGCCCGACGCGCGCGACCCCTGGTATGTGCCGGCGCCGCTGATCGGACCGCCGCGCGACAAGCGCGTCGCGATGTGCCTGCGGCCGGATGGGCTGGAGATCACCAAGGCGGTGGAGAGTGCGGTGCGCGACGCCGGCAAGCGGCTGCAGCGGGCAGGGTGGATCGTCGAGGAGGTCGAGAACACCCCGGCGCTGAAGGAAGCTGCGGCGTTGCAGACCACGATCTGGTTCGGCGATGGCTATCAGGGCATGCTGGATGCTGCCGAGCGCGAAGGCGATCCCGCCGCATTGGTCTGCCTGCGCGGCCAGAAGGACAAGATCAAGGATTTCGACAATGGCGGGTTGTCGCGGGCACTGGTGCGTCGCTCGACTTTCGTGCGCGACTGGGAGCTGTTCCTGCAGCGCTATGCGGTGGTGCTGATGCCGATGTCCGGGGAACTGCCATTCCCCGACAATCTCGACATGGAAGGCGATGAGGGCTTTGCCCGGGTCTGGGCCGCGCAGATGCCGCAGATCGGCATCCCGTTCATGGGCCTGCCGGCACTCTCGGTCGCCACCGGTCTCGTCGGCCGCACGCCCACGGGCGTGCAGATCGTCGCCGGCCGTTACCGCGAAGATTTGTGCCTCGCGGCCGGAGAAGCCATCGAGGCCGGCGGTACGCCGCCGATGCCTTGCGACCCCATCACTGCGTGAGACCAACATGAGCAGCATCTATGATTTCACCGCCGACTCGCTGAAAGGCGACCCGGTTTCGCTGAAGGATTTCCAAGGCCGGGTGCTGTTGGTGGTGAACACCGCCAGCGCCTGCGGTTTCACGCCGCAATATGAGGGGCTGGAAAAGCTCCAGCAGGATTTCGGCGCGCGCGGCTTTTCGGTGCTCGGATTTCCCTGCAACCAGTTCGGTGCGCAGGAGCCGGGAACTGCCGAGGAAATCGCCGGCTTCTGCAAGAGCAGGTTTGACGTCTCATTCCCGATGTTCGCCAAGATCGACGTCAACGGCGCATCGGCCCACCCATTGTATAATTTCCTCAAATCTGAGAAATCGGGCCTGCTCGGATCGGCGATCAAATGGAATTTCACCAAATTCCTGATCGATCGGTCCGGCCGGGTGGTCGATCGGTTTTCGCCGACCACCAAACCAGGATCCCTGCGAGACAAGATCGAGGCGCTGCTATGACCGAGACCATGACCAAGCCCCCCATCCCGGACCATCTCTCGGTGGATCCGAGCAGCCCGCATTACAACGAGGCCGTGTTGCAGTTCGATGTCGGCATTCGTTTCAAGGGCGCCGAGAAGAGCAATGTCGAGGAATATTGCATCAGCGAGGGATGGGTGCGGGTCCCCGCCGGCGCCGCCAAGGATCGCCATGGCAATCCCCTGCTGATCAAGGTGTCCGGCGAAGTCGAGGCGTATTACCGCGACTGATTGCGGTGCAGCACGGCTGACTAGCAAAAAGGCGCTGCCCGGCTAAATTTGAAGCTTAAAATAATTGCCGGTTCTGGTTATGCTCGCGGTGTTGGGACGACCGAAGAAGGACCGGCAATGAAAGTGGCAACGCTGCGCTCGGACGCTCAGACCAGGCTGGAGACGCACCGTCAGCCTGCGCAGGCGATGATCGAGATCGATCACGTCTCGCAGCGCTTCGAGACGTCGGGTCGCCAGAGCCATCTTGCGCTGTCGGATATCAATCTCTCCATCGAAGACGGCGCGTTCGTCTCGATCCTCGGGCCTTCGGGCTGCGGCAAATCCACCCTGCTCTATATCGTCGGCGGCTTCGTCAAGCCGACCGAAGGCAGCGTGAAAGTCAAAGGCAAGGCGATCACAGGTCCTGGTCCTGATCGCGGTCCGGTGTTTCAGGAATTCGCGCTGTTTCCGTGGAAGACCGTGCTCGGCAATGTCATGTACGGCATGCTGCAGCAGGGCATGAAAAAAGCCGAAGCCG
>JAPLPC010000314.1:5876-8827 GCA_026400425.1 Hyphomicrobiales bacterium
GCCACAGGCTGCTCGAGATGGTCGGTCTCAAGGGCTATGATAAATTCTATCCGAAAGAACTCTCCGGCGGCATGAAACAGCGCGTCGCCATCGCGCGCACGTTGGCTTACGATCCTGCCGTGCTGTTGATGGATGAGCCGTTCGGCGCGCTCGATGCGCATACGCGCACGCGCTTGCAGAACGATCTGCTCGACATCTGGGATACCCAGCGCAAGACGGTGCTGTTCGTCACGCATTCCGTCGAAGAGGCCGTCTATCTGTCGGACAAGGTGATCGTGATGTCGCGCTCGCCGGGCTCGATCAAGGAGATCGTCGACATCGATCTGCCGCGTCCGCGCAAGCGCGCGGATCTTTTGCTCGATGCGCGGTTTCAGAAATACATCGTCGATATCGAGAAGATGATCGACGACGGCCAGGACGCTCACTGATGTCGCCGCGCCGCATCCTGAGCGCGCTGTCGCCGCTGTTCGCCTGCATCGGCTTGCTTTGTGTGTGGCAGTTGGCGTCGATGCGATTGGGGACCGAGAGCTTTCCGACCGCGATCGAGACGCTGAGGGCGGTGCCGTCGATCCTCACCGACAAGGAATCGATCCGCAATATTCTGGACTCGATGCGCCGCATGGCGATCGGCCTCACGCTGGCGGTGCTGTTCGCGATCCCGCTCGGCCTGATGATGGGCCGCGTCAAGGCGGTGGCGAATTTCTTCAATCCGCTGATGATGATCATCTATCCCGTGCCGAAAGCCGCCTTGATGCCGATCATCATGCTGTGGCTCGGCGTCGGCGACGTCTCCAAGACGCTGGTGATCTTTCTCGGCGTGAGCTTGCCGATCATCTATCACGCGTTCCAGGGCGCCAAGGCCGTGGAAGAAAAGATGCTGTGGTCGGGTGCTGCGATGGGCATGTCGGCGCCATCGCGCATGCTGCGCATCGTGCTGCCCGCGGCATTGCCGGAGATTCTCACCGGCTGCCGAACGGGTCTGGTGCTGGCGCTGATCACCATGATCACCTCGGAAATGATCGCGCGCCAGTCCGGCGCCGGCAACATCCTGTTCAATGCGCTCGACATGGCGCAATACGATACGGTGTTCGCCATGATCCTGATCGTCGGCATGATGGGCATCATCTTCGATGCGGTGTTCGAGAAGGTGCGCTTGTCGTTGGTGCGCTGGTCGCAGCCGCGCGACGACATGCCCTTGAGCTTCACGTGAGGCGCCGGGCATGAGCGAACGCATCAACGCATTCCTTGTCGGCCTCATCCCCATCGCGCTGTTCCTGGCGCTGTGGCAATCGCTGATCTCGTTCGGCTATGCGCCGACCAATCTGTTGCCACCGCCTGGCGCAGTGTTTTGGCGTCTGGCGACGCAATTTTTTACCGCCGATTTTCTGCACGATCTCGCCGCGACCTTGATCCGCCTGTTCGCGGGCTTCGGCATTGCCGTGGTGCTCGGCGTGCTGATCGGTCTGGCCGCTGCGGTGAACCCTGCGATCAATGCGGTGGTGAAGCCGCTGGTGCGCGTGCTGGCGCCGATCCCGAAAGTCGCGTTGTATCCCGCGCTGCTGCTGATCCTCGGCTTCGACCACGCCTCGAAGATCACGCTGGTCACCGCCGACGCGCTGTTTCCGATTCTGCTGTCGACCTATTATGGCGCGTCCATGGTCGAGCAGAAGCTGATCTGGTCGGCGCAGGCTGCAGGCACGCCGCGCTGGCAGATCCTGTTCAAGGTGGTGCTGCCGGCAGCGATGCCATCGATCCTGACCGGCTGCCGCATCGGTCTCGTGATCTCCTGCATCGTGGTGTTTCTGGCCGAGATGATCACCTCATCCGACGGCCTGGGTCACATGCTGGTGCAGGCCGCGCGCACGTTCCAGACCGTGGACATGTTCGTGCCCCTGATCATGATTTCGCTGCTCGGCCTGATCCTGAACAGCCTGCTGCATATGCTGCGCGGCCATCTGCTGCGCGGGTTTCCGGAAGTGTAGCTCCGACCTCATGGTGAGGAGCGCGCACTTGCGCGCGTCTCGAACCATGATTCGCTGGGCACTGAGTGTGCGGCCATCCTTCGAGATGCCGCGCTTTGCGCGGCTCCTCAGGATGAGGGGAAGAGCGTGAGTTACAGCACCGGCGGCTTCTGCAGTTGGAAATGCTTCAGCAGATCGACAAAAGCCGACAGTCGTCCCTCGCGATAGGCATCGACGTCGAGGCCTTCGTAATTGAGAAAACCTTCGCCGGTGCGCAGGCCGATCTTGCCTTCGGCCATGTTGCGCCCGATGATGTCAGGCGCGGCGTAGCGATCGTTGTTCAGCGCCCCGGTGAGATACTTGCTGGCATAGTGCAGAATATCGCCGCCGCCCCAATCGATGAATTCGAGCAGGCCGAGCACGGCAAATCGGAATCCGAAGCCGTATTTGATGGCCTTGTCGAGATCCTCCGGCGAGGCGACGCCTTCCTCGACCATGCGCGCGGCCTCGTTCATCGCCAGCGCTTGGATGCGCGGCACGATGTAGCCGGGCGATGCAGCGCAGACGACCGGCACTTTGCCGATGCCTTCGAGCAACTCTTTCACGCGCGCCGTGATCGCCGGATCGGTGTTCGCGCCGGGCGAGACTTCGACCAGGGGAACCAGATAAGCGGGGTTCAACCAGTGTGCATTGAGGAAGCGCTCCGGCTTTTCGATCGCGCTTGAAAGATCATCGACGAGAATGGTCGAGGTGGTCGATGCGATGATCGGCTCGGGTCCCGCCAATCGCGAAGCCCGCGCCAGCGCCTCGCGCTTCTGGTCCAGCACTTCCGGCACGCCTTCGAAGATGATCGCGGAGCCGCTCAGCGCTGCGGCGGCATCGGCTTCCGGCACCACGCGCACGCGCGACACCAGCGTCTCGATATCGGCATCCGTCATCAGGCCGAACCGTGCCATGCTGGCAAAGGTTTTTCGCACCTCGCCGATCGCC
>JAPLPC010000550.1 GCA_026400425.1 Hyphomicrobiales bacterium
TGCCACGAAAGCCAGCGCCATCGCCGATCAGCACCGCGACGCGCTCAACGACGGCAAAGTGAAGTTCGCCGATATTCTCGCTGAGAACGATCTGGAATTGGCGGTCGATCTGCTGGTGCCCTATGCGCACTGGATCACACCGGAGAGCATGGAGAAGCGCTTCGACACCTGGTTCTTCCTCGCGGAAGCGCCGCCCGAACAGGTCGGCATGCATGATGGCAAGGAGTCCACGGATTCCATCTGGCTGTCACCGCGCGAGGCGCTTGATGGCGGTACGTCCGGTCGCTTCACGCTGCCGTTTCCGACCACGCGGAACCTGATCAAGCTCGGCAAGCAGCAAGGTGTCTCGGCAGCGCTCGACGATGCGCGGCTTCGTCCGGTGATTAGCGTGATGCCCATCGTCACCCGCGACGGCGACAAGCGGCAGCTGCGTATTCCCATCGAAGCCGGCTATGACGGCGACGTGTTCGAGATGACGGGCGTACCGTAGTCGTCGCTGACCGTTCCGTTTCGGCAGCCCACGCGGGCATTGCAACACACCGTGTCGTGTTCGATCGGACATCATGAGATCTGTTGACGCTCAAAATCATGTGGGTAAGATTTTCCGAGGCCCGCCAGAGGCCATGGGAGTCGAAACGCATGACAAACTTGATGCGCCATGACGCGTCTTCGCGTCCGTATGCCTGCGATACACCCAATTCGAACAATCTCAGACATCGCTTGAATGGGCGCGCCGCAAAGCGCGGCGCTGCAATCCTCGCCGTGATCGGCAGTCTGATGATCGGCGGCGCGGCCCTCGCACAGACCAAGGGCTCCGCCGAACACATCAAGGCCGTGACATCGGCCATCGACAGCGCGGCCATCAAGGCCAACGGCGCGACGACGAAGGACTGGCCGACCTACGGCCTCGATTACGCCGAGACGCGTTTCAGCAAGCTCGACCAGATCAATGCGTCCAACGTCAAGGACATCGGGCTGGTGTGGAGCTACAGTCTGGAATCCATCCGCGGCGTCGAGGCCACGCCGCTGGTGGTGGATGGCATCATGTATGTGACGGCGCCGTGGAGCGTCGTTCATGCCGTCGATACGCGCACCGGCAAGCGGATCTGGACGTTCGATCCAGGGGTCGATCGCGAAAAGGGCTATCGTGGCTGCTGCGACGTCGTGAACCGCGGCGTCGCGCTCTACAAGGGCAAGGTGTTCGTCGGTGCCTATGACGGCCGGTTGATCGCCATCGATGCGGCGACGGGCCAGAAGGCGTGGGAAAAGGACACGGTCATCGACCGCAAGATGTCCTACACTATCACCGGTGCGCCGCGCGTGTTCAACGGCAAGGTGGTGATCGGCAATGGCGGCGCCGAATACGGCGTGCGCGGCTATGTCACCGCTTACGATGCCGAGAACGGCGACCAGAAGTGGCGCTGGTTCACGGTGCCAGGTGATCCCGCCAAACCGTTTGAAGATGAGTCCATGGCGGCCGCGGCGAAGACGTGGGATCCGGCCGGCAAATACTGGGTCAATGGCGGCGGCGGTTCGGCTTGGGACACCATCACCTTCGATCCCGAACTCAACATGGTTTATATCGGCACCGGCAACGGCTCGCCGTGGAACCGGCATATCCGCAGCCCGGCCGGCGGCGACAATCTCTATCTCGGCTCGATTGTCGCGCTGAATGCGGATACCGGAAAATATCTCTGGCACTATCAGGAGACTCCCGGCGACAATTGGGACTACACATCGACCCAGCCGATGATCCTCGCCGACATCACCATCGACGGCCAGCCGCGCAAGGTGGTGCTGCATGCGCCGAAGAATGGCTTCTTCTTCGTCATCGATCGCACCAACGGCAAATTCATCTCGGCCAAGAACTTCGTCGATGTGAACTGGGCGACCGGCTACGACGCCAATGGCCGTCCGATCGAGGTCGCCGAGGCGCGTTCGCCGGATAAGTCGTTCGACAGCATTCCCGGTGCGTTCGGTGCGCACAACTGGCACCCGATGTCGTTCAATCCGCAGACCGGTCTGGTCTATCTGCCGGCGCAGGGGATTCCGATCAATCTCACGGGCGAAAAGAAGTTCGTGCAGAACGATCCCGGCCCGTTCAAATATGCGGCCACGACCGGCTGGAACATCGGCTTCACGCTCAACACCTGGGACCCGGTCAAGCAGAAGGAAGCCTGGCGGGCCGAATACGTCGCGCCATGGAATGGCGGCACGTTGACCACGGCGGGAAATCTCGTGTTCCAGGGCACGGCTGACGGGCGCTTCGTCGCCTACAATGCCAAGACCGGCGAGAAACTGTGGGAGTCGCCCGTCGGCACGGGTGCGGTGGCGGCGCCCTCGACCTATGAGGTGGATGGCAAGCAGTACGTCTCCATCGCGGTCGGCTGGGGTGGCGTGTTCGGCATCACCCAGCGCGCGACCGATCGGGAAGGGCCGGGCACGGTCTACACCTTCGCCGTCGGTGGCAAAGCGCCGCTGCCGGAGTTCACCAAGTACCAGATCGGCAATCTGCTCAAGGGCGTGAAATACGACCCGAAGGATGTGCCGGAAGGCACGGCGATCTATGTCAGCGCCTGCGCCGCCTGTCATGGCGTCCCCGGCGTGGACAAGGGCGGCAACGTGCCCAATCTCGGCTATGTGGCGCCGGAGATCATCTCCAATCTCAAGGACATCGTGTTCAACGGCCCCTACAAGGACAAGGGCATGCCGGATTTTACCGGCAAGCTGACCGAAGCGGACGTGACCAAGATCCAGGCCTTCATTCAGGGGACCGCGGACGCCGTTCGGCCGAAGTGACGATAGCGCTCCGGTCACGCTAGAAACCATATCGGGCGGCTGCAGACATCCTGCCGCCCGATATGCTTCCCCTTCCAACAAGTCGGGATATATTGGGATCGTCAGGAGACCGATCCCGCATCATGCCTTCCGCCATCTCGGCATTTCTCGACAAGGCCCGATCGTCGTCGCTCTCGATCGGGCAACTGACATTCAGCGGATTTCTCTGCGTGCTGGCGGTCATTTTCGTGATGGGCGTCGCCAATGTCGTCGCCGTCCGGCACATCGATACGACCTTCGCCGAGTTGCAGCGTCTGCAAACCGTCGGCGATCTCGCCGAAGACATCGATCGTCGCTTGAGCAGCCTGCGGCTTGCCGCCCGCGATTACGTCACCGACCCCAATGCGCAGCCGGAAAAAGTGTCCGAAGCGGCGGCGTCGCTCGGCGATCTTCTCAAAAAGACCCGGATCGAACTGGCGCCGGATCAGCGCGACATGATCGATGGAGTCGATGAGCGATTGACGACTTATCGGCGCGGCATCGCCGAACTCACGGTCCTGATCGCGCGTCGCAGCGACTTGCTGGCCACGCTGCCGCCGCTGCGCCGGAATTTCGAGGACGCCGTGCCCGATGTCGCCAATACGGCAGGCGCCAAGCGCATGTTTCGGGCGCAGAACGAAATTGCAGCGGCGCTGCTCGCGCGCGATGCCATGCATGCCGAGCAGGCGGCGCGCGAACTGCGTGCTCTGCCGATCACGACGCCGGCGCTGCGTGCGGCGGCCGATGCCTATGCGGATGCGATCATCGCGGTGTCGACCACCGAACGGCAGATTGCCGATCTCGACCGCGAGGTGCTCGGCACCGAAGGGCAGCAGATCGGCCGGGTGACGAATCTGCTGCGCGAGTTGAGCACCCGCCGCGGGCGTCACCTCTCGAATGAATTCGCAAAGACGCTGACCGAAGCGCGCTGGCAGAGCATCGCGCTCGGCATCGCCGGCGTGCTGATCGGGCTGATGGCCGCGCTGTTCGTGGTACGGCGGATCGTACGGCCGCTGAGAGCCATCGCGCGTGCGATCCGCGCGCTGGCCGGCGGCCGACAGAAGACCGAGATTCCGGCCACCAAGCTCAACAACGAGATCGGCGACATCGCCCGGGCGGCGGAGGTGTTCCGGCAGACGCTGGTGGAGGCCGATGCGGCACGCGAGGCCGCGGTGCAGGCGCTGTCCGAGCGGCGCCTCGCGGAAGAGAGCTATCGCAAACTGTTCGAGGGCTCGATCGACGGCATCTATGTAACCACGCCGGCCGGTGCCTTGCTCAATGCCAATCCCGCTTTGGCGCGGATGATGGGGTTCGACACCCCGGACGAACTGATCCAGGCGACATTGGACATCCCACGCAGCATCTATGTCGACCCCGATGCGCGCCTGGAATATCAGCGCCGCATGGAGCAAGACGGCATGGTGCGGGAGTTCGAGTATCAGGTCTATCAGCGCGAGCGGACGATCCTGTGGTTGTCCGACAGCGCCACGGCCGTGCGCGATCAGAACGGCGTCGTCGTGCGCTACGAAGGCGCGGTGCGCGACATCACCAATCAGAAACGCGCCGAAGCGGCCGTGCGCGAGGGCCGCCGCCTGTTGCAGCAGGTGATCGACACCGTACCCGCGGTGATCAACGTCAAGAATACCGATCTGCGCTACGTGCTGATGAACCGCTACATGTTACGGCGCCGCGAAGACCGACGAACACGGCAAGCGTGTGCTGGCCACCAATGACGGCCTCGGCTTTTACGAGGAAGAGTATCGCGACGCCGCCGGCGTGATGCGGCAATGGCTCGTCAACAAGCTGCCGCTGCTGCGCGCCGACGGCGCAATCGAGAACATCGTCACGGTGGCGCTGGATATCGGCGAACGCAAGCGCAGCGAACAGGAGATGCGCAAGGCCCGCGATGCGGCCGAAGCTGCGCTGCGTAACCTGCGCGAGACCCAGAATTCACTGATCGAAGCCGAGAAACTGGCGGCGCTCGGGCGGCTCGTTGCCGGCGTGGCGCATGAAGTCAACAATCCCGTCGGTATCAGCCTGACCGTGGCCTCGTCGCTGGAACGGCGCGTCGCCCGTTTCGGCGAGGAGGTGGCGCGCGGCGATTTGCGGCGATCCGCCTTGAACGAGTTCATCGAAGCCAATCGCGATGCGGCCTCGCAACTGGTCGCCAATCTCAACCGGGCGGCCGAACTGATCCAGTCGTTCAAGCAGGTGGCGGCCGATCGCAATTATTCCGATCAGCGGGTGTTCGACCTCGCCGATCTCACCGAGCAGGTGGTGATGAGTCTGAAGCCGGGACTGCGCAAGCAGAAGCTGGCGCTTTCGGTCGAGTGCCAGCCGAACCTGACCATGAACAGCTATCCCGGTCCATACGGTCAGGTGATCACCAACTTGCTGCTGAACGCGGTGGCCCATGCATTCCCCGGTGGGGAAGGCGGTGCGGTCGAGATCAAGGTGCAGGAAGCCGGCGCCGATCACGTCGAGATCTTGTTTTCGGACGACGGAATCGGGATGACGCCGGAGGTGAGGCGCCGCGCCTTCGATCCGTTCTTCACGACGCGGCGCGATCAGGGCGGCACGGGGCTGGGACTGCATATCGTCTACAGCATCGTCACCAGTCGGCTGGGCGGCCGCCTGCATCTGCAGTCGGAGCCGGGGCACGGTACGCGCATCCAGATCATCCTGCCGCGCACCGCGCCGCTCGAGGTTGCCGCGGAATAGCCCGGGCTCGGATCGACCAGGCCGGACGCCGGTGCGTGCTATTTTTCGGCGTCGGCGAGCTTGCGC
>JAPLPC010000048.1 GCA_026400425.1 Hyphomicrobiales bacterium
GCAGAAGCGCGCCGACGACATGGCGGCGACTGCAGCGGCCTTGAAGAAGATCGCCGAGGCGGCCGATCCGCTCTACAAGACCCTCGACGACGGCCAGAAGCGCCGCCTCGCGGTGCTGACCCAAATGGGCGGTCATCGCTCACGCGGCGGCGAAGGCTGGAACCATCGCGGCCCGCGCCCGCATGGTTTCGATCGGGGAGGTTTCGAGCGTGGCAGTTTCGAGCGTGGCAGTTTCGAAGGGCCTGGTTTCGATCGCCCCGGCTTCGATGACGACGATCGCGCCCCGCGCGGTCCGGGATTCGGCCAGGACGATCCGCCGGATGCGGAACGGCTGTGAGACGAACCGCTTGTCTACTGCCACGATGACGAAAAGCCGCCGGATTCCGGCGGCTTTTCAGCTCTTTCGCAAAATCAAAATTCGATGCATTTTTTATGACGTCCTCGCTGGACATCCCCTGGGGGCTTTGGTACACGCAGCCGTCCCCGCGGGGATATCCGGATTGGATCCGGGCGCATAGCTCAGTTGGTAGAGCAGATGACTCTTAATCATCGGGTCCTAGGTTCGAGCCCTAGTGCGCCCACCAACGTTCCCCACCACGTGGTTTGACGGAACGTCAGGTGGCCTTCGCAGGCGATCTCATCAATCGAAATCCCGATCAATCGATCTTACGCGCCACCGATAGTGGCTGCATCGGCTCCTGCGCGATGGTGCCGCAGCGACTGCGCTGTTCGAGGCGGTCGGCTTGGCGGCGATAATCTTGCGAGGCTTCCAGCAGACGGGTGACGGTCACCGCGTCCAGCACATGGCGGGCGAGACGTTCGGCGCGCAGCGCTTGTTCGCGAAGATGTTTGATCTCTTGCATCACCGTCCCCACTCACCCACGTCCAAACAAGTTGAGTCGAATGCGATCGTTCCAAGCCTCGCTTGCGATGCTTAACACCCGGTAACCGAAACAAGGGGGCTGGATAAGAAGATGGCATTGTGCCTAGCGTCCGTCGCTGGTTATGCCGACGCCAGAAATGGATGGGTGATGGCGGACAGTGCGACCGGGCAGTGGTTGCCAAGGTCTGCGGGTGATCGAGGATGCATAGCCTCACCAGACTCAACGGACGCGCGACAGGTGGTGGTAAGTCTCGGTGCCGCCCGCGTGGTGATGAGCACGAGCGATCGCCACGCCGAAATGGCTTTGCAGAGACCATGTCGCGTCGGCTCTTGACGAAGCCCTGCCGCTGCGCCCTATGGACGGCAAACGGCAACAGCCGCCGCAAATCCATCGGGAGGTACGAATGATCACGCTGTATCACTGCGCCCGCGCGCGCTCGTTCCGCCCGCTGTGGACGCTCGAGGAACTCGGGCTGGATTACGAACTGAAGATGCTGCCGTTCCCGCCGCGTGTGCACGCCAAGGACTATCTCGGCATCAATCCGCTCGGCACCATTCCGCTGTTGCTGGATGGCGGGACGCGGATGACCGAATCGGCGGCGATCGCGCAGTACCTCGTCACTAAATATGGGGCGACGCTGTTGGGAGTCGGCGTGGATGAGCCGGACTACGGTGCCTTCCTGAACTGGCTGCATTTCGGCGAAGCGACGCTGACGTTCCCGCAGACCCTGGTGTTGCGCTATTCGCAGATGGAGCCTGAGGAGCGCCGCAATCCCCAAGTGGTCGAGGATTATTCGCGCTGGTTTCTCGCGCGGCTGCGCATCATCGAAACCATCACCGCGTCCAACGCGCATCTCTGCGCTGGCCGATTCACGGCGGCGGACATCTCCGTCGGCTATGCGTTGCTGCTCGCCGAGCGGCTGGGGCTGGCGGCGCAATTCGGACCGGCCGTTGCAGACTATTGGGCACGGTTGCAGCAGCGCGACGGCTACAAGCGGGCGGTCGACTCCGAAAACCGCGCGGGTGACGCGCAGGGTTTGGCGCGGCGTTTGTGAGCCGTTATACCTGCCGCAATCGATCCGACACAGCGAGCACATCCGATGGCCAATGACAGTGTGATTTTGGAGACGAAGGGCGCGGCACTGTGGATCACCATTAACCGGCCGGAGAAGCGCAATGCGATGAATGCCGGTGTCATCGCCGGCATCGCCGCGGGTTATCGCAAGGCGCATGACGATGCGAATATTCGGGCCATCGTGTTGACCGGCGCCGGCGACAAGGCATTTTGCGCCGGTGCGGATCTCGCCAATTCAGGTTCGGCCTTCGCGCAGGATTTCGCCAAGCCGAACGGCGATCTGGCCGATCTCCTGCGTCTGTCGCAGAACGCCACCAAGCCGGCGATCGCCCGCGTGAACGGCGTCTGCATGGCCGGCGGCATGGGGCTGCTGTGCATGACCGACATGGCCGTGGCCGCGGACACCGCGATCTTCGGTCTGCCGGAGCTCAAGGTCGGCGTGTTTCCGATGCAGGTGCTCGCACTGCTGCAATCCATCGCACCGCGCCGTCTCGTCAATGAATGGTGCATCACCGGTGAACCGTTCGATGCGCATGCGGCGAAGAACGCCGGTTTGCTGAATCACATCGTGCCGGCCGCCGAACTCGATACCAAGATCGATTGGCTGATCGCGCGCATCACCGATAAGTCGCCGACCGCCATCCGCCGCGGCAAATATGCCATGCGCGCCATCGCTGCGATGTCGTTCGACGAGAGCATTGCCTATCTGGAGAGCCAGATCGCCATCCTCTCCATGACGGAAGACGCGAAGGAGGGCCTCAAGGCTTTTGGTGAAAAGCGCAAGCCAGTGTGGCCTGGGAAATAATTGGCCGGCCTTAGCGATCGATTGAAATGCGATCGCAGCAGCCAATCGCGGCGTCAGCGCAATCTCATGCCGGTCGCAAACTGGACCACGAGAAGAAAAACGCCGCCGGCAATCGGCAGGCTCATCAGGCGAAAAAACTGGCTGAATGAGATCATTTGAACCATCCAATGAAAGCATTTTCGACGCTCATAATGGATGATTACGGTTAACCGGCCGTAAATAGAGCATCCTCAGGTTGTTGTTGTGGTCATGGCGCTCGCAACGCTAAAGCGTTTTGCAGGCCAGACGATGCAAGGTCACCTCTGGCGGGCAGTTCAACCGCACCGGCAGCAGGCTGGTCCCGACACCGACCGACGTATAGCCCACGAGGTTCTCGTAGCGCCACGCGCCATTGCCCATACGCCGCGGCAGCACGGCTTCCAGTTTGATGGCGTAGCCGCCGGGCAGGCAGAGCTGCCCGCCATGGGTATGGCCGCTCAGCATGAGGTCGAAGCCATGCTCGGCCGCTTCGTGATAGGTCTCCGGCGTATGCGACAGCAGGATGGAGAATGCATCCTGCGGAATCTGCGCTGCCACTTTCGGGATGTCGTCAGCACGATAGAAATGCGGATCGTCCACGCCGGCAAGATGGATGCTGGCATCACCGCGGGTGATCGTCTCGACTTCGTTGAACAACATGCGGATGGCCATGGCTTCCAGCGCCGGCGTCATGCGGATGCTGTCGTGATTGCCGAGGATGCCGAACACCGGGCCGCGCAATGTCGCGCATAGTTCGCCGACGCCGTCGGTCGCGCGTTTATAAGGGCCAAAGGTCTGACCGCGATAATCGCCGGTAAGCACGCAGATGTCGTAGCTGAGATCGCCGACGAAAGAGATCAGGTGCTTGAGCGCTTGCTCGCTCAGATCGACATGCAGATCGCTGATGTGAAGAATCGTGAAACGATCGAAGGCCGCGGGCAGGCGAGAGGACGTCACCACATTCTCACGCACGAGCACATGATCGGCTTCGCGCCGCGCCCGCTCGTAAAGGCCGAGCAGCTTCAGTCCGGGACGGACGATCAACGGTGCGGTCAGCCAGTTCTCCAGGTTGAAGAACAGGCGGCCCTGACCAAACAGCTGGTGATCGTGATGGGTCTCGATCTCCAACCGCTTTTGCACATGTGCCGCGCCGATTCGGTCGATCAGCGGGCGCAATGCGCTATCGTCTGGCGGGAGCGGTGACGGGAAGTGCAACGAGCTACCCTTAGTCAGGCGTTAGTGCGTTGATGTTCAGCCCTATATTAGGTCCCACACAGCTTTTCGATATTGATTCGATCCCTGTTCCAATACAAAGTTACAGCCTCAGTGCCAGAAAGTCGGATCGGCTCGCCGATCTTCGTCAGCTTGGCGTCTAGCAAATGGCGTCGAACGTCGGCTGCAAATGGGTTGATAGGTACGTGCGGAGCCAAAACGGAGTCAGGTTCCGGAACTATCAAGAAGTCCGCGTACTTGATTGAAGACGCGACAATGCTGGCGACTTTCTCCTCCACAGTCACCCCTGGAGTTGCCCGCCATTCCGCGGGTTGAGAGTAAGTACCATTCAGGCTGTAGTAGCTTCTGTTGCCGTTGGNNNNCAAGAAGTAGTATTTTCGATCGAACGCCAGAACGTTCAGCAACGTCGGTGAAGCGATAGCTCCAACATACATTACCTGGTAGCTAAAATCATCCCGGCCTGGAGCCGGATATTGCAACATCCGGTTTGTTAATTCGGCGATTCCGGAATTGCTCGATATCCAGGAGCTAACCTTAGTTGTGTGATTTGGTACCCCGCGCGCAGCTGCTAGCAATGCCAATGCGACAGCCGTTGCGCCAGCGAATGTTTGGTAACGGCCTAGAAAGACGGTGCTTATCGGAGATGAGGACGGGGACGAGCTCAGCGGCGCTAGAAAAAAAAGCAGAACCCCTGGGGCGGAAATCAGAGAAACAAATGGATTCAATCCCGCGCCAGAAGTAACCAAATAAAAAACGGGCATTATTCCCGCCCAAAGTGCCGGCCAATTAAGGTCTTTCGATAGTGAAATATTGTTGTTTTTCTTGGCGATTAGTAGCCTTCCCGTAAACGTAGCAATAAGAAAAATCGTAATCGGAAGCCCGATATGTTTCTTGAAAAGGAAGCCGATGTGCTGAGAGCTTTGCTCTAGTGGCAATCGGGCGATGGCATCAGTATTCCACACAAGATAGTAGTATCGAAGGTGATCGAAATTGATGACAAAAAACCACAACGCGCAAATGATAACGACAATGGCAGCTGCTGAATAGTGTTTGATGGTTTGCAGCGGCCGTCCTTTTGTAAGATCAAAAACGAGGAGCGGCCCAAATATAAATATGATGTAGACAGGAGTTGTTGCGCGAGAGAGGCACGCCGCCGCTAGGAGAAAACCGAAGGTCACCCAGTAAGAAATACGTTCTGTCGTCCGCGCAGTGAGGTAGACAGCGAGTGCTGAGCCAAATGTGAGTGCCTGCAGCAGGTCAACTCTCAGATCTGATAGTCCTCCGTTGAATTCGTATACAGCGGGGAAAGAGATCATCAGAATTGAAAAGGCAGCGCTCAGGAATCGCGAATAGCCAGCGTAAATCCTGAAATAAAACGCGCTGCTGAGTACCAGGGTTGCGACCCAGGGTGCCTGTACTAGGATACTTAGCGATCGCGATGGTTCAAAAAAGAACGAATAAAGTATTCCTTGTATCCAAGGCAGAGCGACGGTTGTTCCGTTGAAGGCCGAAGATAAGGCTTTCGCCATGCCGTACACACGAGTTTCGTTCATGATAAGGGCAAGATGGTTAAGATATGCCATCGAGTCGTAAAACGGTGCCCATAGTGCGTAGAACAGAGCGTTAAGGGCATTCGCAAAGAGGCAAACCGCAGCGGCCGCTGCGAGCGTCGTGCCATAAAGAGGCAAGTCATTCTGTTTCATATTAACGACGACGCTCCTCGACGAACGGAAAAATCTAGAAACTACTGAAGCCGGTGCCGAAACGCGATTGCGATATTAGGCGTCGTAGCGTGAACTCGCCGCCCGGACTTCTTATAGATGTGCGATACTAGATAATAGCTAGTCCGCCTAACCCCCGCTCGCCTTGAGACCAACGGCCTCGATGGCCGCAACGGCGGCGATCTCGTCATTGTCGGACGTGTCGCCGGAAATGCCCACCGCGCCAAGAAGACTGCCCGATGCATCGTGGATCAGCACGCCGCCGGGCACCGGAATCAGCGCGCCGCGCGCCATTGTGTTGACCGCATCGATGAAGAACGGCTGCTCCTCCGCGCGCTTGAACAGCGCACGCGAGCCGAGGCCCATCGCCAGCGCGCCGTAAGCCTTGCCGTGGGCGACTTCGCCGCGCATCAGGCTGGTGCCGTCCTGCGCGATGGATGCCTTCACGCAGCCGCGCGCATCGAGCACGGTGATGCACATTGGCTTCAGCTTCATCTCGATGACTTTGGCGAGCGCTGCGTCGAGAATTTTCCGGGCGATGTCGAGCGAAAGATCAGGCATGAGGATGTTTCCTTAATGGGATAGAGGATTG
>JAPLPC010000184.1 GCA_026400425.1 Hyphomicrobiales bacterium
CCCAGGATGCGTCCATGACGCGTCGGCATATGGTCGGAGGCGCGAGCCTCGGGCTCGCCGGACTGGCCGCCTCCGCGACACCGTCGCTTGCACAGGACAAGGCTCAAGATAAGGCTGTCACTGCGCCGAAGCCGCTGCAGAATCCGACGACGCAATATCCGCAGCCGCCCTTCAAGCGACAGACGCAGCCGTGGCCCGGCCTTGCAAGCAAGATGGACCCGGTGCCTGATCATGGCGAAACGAGCTATCGCGGGTCGGGCCGGCTCGCCGGGCGCAAGGCGCTGATCACCGGCGGCGATTCCGGCATGGGCCGCGCGGCGGCGATTGCCTATGCCCGCGAAGGCGCGGATGTCGCCATCAACTATCTCCCGAACGAGGAAGAAGACGCGCAGCAGGTGCTGCAGCTCATCAAGGCGGAAGGACGCATCGGGATCGGCATTCCCGGCGACCTGCGCAGCGAGCAGTTCTGCCAGCAGCTCGTGGCCAAAGCCGTCGAGGGACTAGGCGGGCTGGATATCGTCGTCAGCAATGCCGCGCGTCAGCAGACGCGCGCATCGATCTTGGATGTCTCGTCGGAAGATTTCGACGCCACCATGAAAACCAACATCTACGCGCCGTTCTGGATCATCAAGGCAGCACTGCCGCATCTCAAGCCCGGCTCGGCGATCATTGGCACCTCGTCGGAGCAGGCCAACGACCCTTCGCCGGAATTGTACGATTACGCGCAGACCAAGGCGGCGACCACAAACTATGTGAGGTCGTTGGCCAAGCAACTCGGCCCGAAGGGCATCCGCGTCAACGCGGTGGCTCCCGGACCGATCTGGACGCCGCTGCAGGTGTCCGGCGGCGCCACAATGGAGAAACTGGAAAAGTTCGGCGGCGCAACGGCCCTCGGACGGCCCGGTCAGCCGGTTGAGCTGGGTTCCATTTATGTGCAGCTTGCGGCATCCGACGCCAGCTTTGCCACCGGGCAGGTTTACGGCTCGATGGGCGGCAACGGCACACCGTAACGTCCGGGCCACGATTGCAACCATAACGCTGGCTCCGCAGAGGGCGAGCCGGCCGGGTAGACGAGTGGCGGGCGCCGTATCGGCAGCCCGCCCGAATGCGTTTCGGTTTCGCTGCCACGGGCGCTATAATCTCGGCCCTGCTTCAATATTCGAATTTCAAGGTCGCTATGAATATTCCGCCGCGCGAGAAGCAGGGCGTCGATGACATCGAGACCTTCCTGCTCGCCAATCCCGAGCGGGTGCGGCAGTGCTCGCAGAACATCCGCATCCTCAAGGTCAATCGCAAGACGCTGTCGCTGTTCGGCGCCCGTGACCTCAACCATCTGATGGTCAGCCTCGGTCTCGTCATGCGTGACGACACCTTCAAGAGCCATGTGTCCGAACTTGCGCAATTATGGAGCGGCAAGACCGAGTTCTCCAGCCATACGGTGAATTACACGCTGAAAGGCGATCGGCTCGACGTCCAGCTGCATGGCCAGATTCTACCAGGCCATGAGCAAAGCTGGGATCGCGTGTTGATCGCCATCGAGGACGTGACGGCGCGCGAGGGCGCGCGCCGCAAGCTGGCCCAGAGCGAAAACCACGCGCTCGGCCTGTTCATGCATTCGCCGGTGTCGCTCTGGGTCGAGGATTTCAGCGGCGTCAAGCGCCTAATCGACGAGGCGCGCGCGCGCGGCATCGAAGATTTTCGCGTTTTCACCGATGTCCATGAAGAGTTCGTATTTCGCTGCATGGGCGAGATCCGCGTGCTCGACGTCAACACCCGCACGCTCGAACTGTTTGCTGCGCCGGACAAGGACACCCTGCTGCGTCAGCTCTCGGACGTGTTTCGCGACGAGATGGAGCCGCATTTCCGCGAACAGCTGATCGACCTATGGGACGGCAAACTGTTTCAGCAGCGCGAGGTGGTCAATTATGCGCTTGACGGCACCAAGCTGCATCTGTTGCTGCAGTTTTCGGTGCTGCCCGGCCATGAAAACGATTGGTCGCTGGTGCAGGTCGCGCTCACCGATATCACCGCGCGCAAAAAGGCCGAGGCCTATCTCGAATTCCTCGGCACCCATGACGTGCTGACCCGCGCCTTCAACCGTGCCTTCTTCGCGGACGAACTCAATCGCCTGGAACGCAAGGGGCAGCAGCCTGTCACTGTCGTGATCGCGGATCTGAACGGATTGAAGCGTGCCAATGACGAATTCGGCCACGCCGCGGGCGATGCCCTGCTGCGCCGGGCTGGCGAGGTGTTCGACTCGCTGGTCGAGAAACCGGCCACGGTGTCGCGCATCGGCGGCGACGAGTTCGCGGTCTTGCTCCCGGGCATGGAGGCGACGCTCATCGCGCTGGCGGGACTGGTCGAGGTCAACAATCAGTATTATCCGGATTACGAGCTCAGCCTGTCCACCGGCGTGGCCACCAGCCAGCCGGGGGAACGGCTCGAGGCGGTGGTCAAGCGCGCCGACATGCTCATGCTCGGACAGAAGCGCGCCTATTATGCGCAGCCCGAGCGCGATCGCCGCAGCGAACGCTCGATCTGAACCGTCAAACGGCGCGGCTATGCGTGGCCGCGCTCTGAGCGAGATGGGCGTCGAACGCAGAGGCTACGCTGCGCACCAGAAACGCCGCGTCGTCGCGCACCGATATTCGCTCGTCGATCAGCGTGATGGCGCCATCAGCCACCAAACGGGCGATCCTGCTGCGATCGATGATGGCGGACTGCGGATCACGGCCGTGCCGACGTGAAACGTCGGACAGATCGACGTGAAGGTCGCACATGATGCGTTCGATCAGGTCGGCGCGGTAGCGGTCGTCCTCGGTGACCCGGTAACCTTTGGCGGTGGCCAGCCGTCCTTCGGCGATGCATGCAAGGTAATCGCGCGTCGTGATCGCGTTTTGCACGAATCCATCATGGGTGCGCCCGATGGCGCTGGCGCCGAGACCGATCAGCGTGGTCGCGTCGTCGTCTGTGTAGCCCTGGAAATTGCGATGCAGCCGGCCGCTCCGCAGGGCGATCGAGAGATTGTCTTCGGGCAGCGCGAAGTGATCGAGGCCGATGCGGCGATAGCCGACATTCATCAAGGCCCTCGCGATGGCTTCGGACTGCAGGTGACGTTGGCCGCCGTCCGGCAGGCTGTGATCGGCGATCTTGCGCTGATGCTTCTTGAAGGACGGCATATGCGCGTAGCCAAACACCGAGATGCGATCCGGACGCAGCGCGATGCATTGCGCGACGGTGTCGAGGCATGAGTCGACGCTCTGCAGCGGAAGGCCGTAGAGCAGGTCGAAATTGATCTTGCCGATCCCGGCGCGGCGCAGCTGCGCAACCGCATTCGCCGTCTGATCGAAACTCTGGACGCGGTTGATGGCGCGCTGGACCGTGGGATCGAAACTCTGCACGCCCAGGCTCGCTCGATTGACGCCGCAATGGCCGAGCGCATCGATCATGGGCGCCGTCAGCGTGCGCGGATCGATCTCGATGGCGATCTCGGCAGCGGGCAGCACGCGAAATGCAAAGCGCAGCGCGGCCATGAGATCGACGAATGAGTCCGGCGACATGATGGTCGGCGTGCCGCCACCGAAGGCGATATGCGAAATCGGCAGCGGCTTTCCGATCGTCTCAGCCACCATCTGCGCTTCGCTGCGCAGAGCTGCGGCATAGAGGGTGACGGGATCGTCGCGCTGGGTGAGCGTGGTGTGGCAACCGCAATACCAGCACATGGATCGGCAGAACGGCACATGCAGATAGAGTGAGGCCGGCGGCTCGCCGGGCAGGGCCGCGAGCCAGGTGCGATAGTCCCGCGCGGTCACCGACGGCGTGAAATGCGGCGCCGTCGGATAGCTCGTATAGCGCGGCAGCCGCTCCTGCCCATAAGCCTGCGCCAGATCCGCCCGCATCGTCGTTCCCCGTGACAGGCAAGCGTTAGCGGGACGCGGCGCGACGGACCTTGCGATAGCTCAAATGCTCAGCCTTGGCTGCCGCGCATATCGGCCCCGATGGTCAGCGCCGGGCTGCCGAAGCGGGAGCGATAGACCTGCAGATTCTCCAGCACCCGCTGCACGTAATTGCGGGTTTCCGCATAGGGGATGCGCTCGACCCAATCGACCACATCGACATTGGCCTGTCGTGGATCGCCATAGCGCCCGATCCACTGGCGCACACGGCCGCGGCCTGCATTGTAGCCGACGAAAGCTAGCACGTGGTTACCATCATAGTCGCTGAGCAGATTGGCGATCTCCGCCGAACCCAGCTGCAGATTATAGGCGGGGTCGTTATGCAGGCGGTCGTTGCTGAAGGTGAAGCCCATCCGCCGTGCCAGCGTCTGGCCGGCGGCAGGCGTGACCTGCATATAGCCGGTGGCGCGGGCGCCGGAGGTGATGCGCGGATTGAAGGCGCTCTCGGTGCGGGTGATGGCGTAAACCAGGCTCTTGTCCGTTTTCTTCCCGATCGGTGTGAAGTCCGGCAGACCGGTGGCGGGGAAGGCGTAGTTGTCGAAAGCAAAGCCGCGGTTGAGCGCAGCGCGACCGACGGCGAGCATGGCGCCGGGGTCGCGGCGTTGTCGGACCGACTCGGCGACCACCGCCAGCAATGCAGTGTCATTGCTGCGCCCGAGATCGCCGACGAACGGCACCACCAGGCGACGATTGCCGCTCGCATAGAGGATCTCGATGGCGCGAAGGATTTCGCGATGGGCGATCGCATCGCGTGCGGCCCGGCCGGCCGCTGGCGGCGCGCGCAAGCGGGTGTGGCGGCAGCCGATGCGGGCGCAAGCGAGTTGTCCGTAATAGGTGGTGCCGTGCTCGGCTGCGCGCGCGTAATGCTGTTGTGCCGAGCCGTGATTGCGACCGGCTTCCGCGGCGCGGCCCAGCCAGTATTGCGCGCGGGCCAAAGCGGTCGGGTTGCGGGTGAGGCCTGGAATTTCACCGAAATGGCGAGTCGCGGTCGCATGATCGCGCAGGAACCGCAGCGCGATCCAGCCAGCCATGAACGAGCGATCGACGCGGTAGGTTTCCTTGTCGGGGGCGGCCTCATGGGCGAGGCGGTAGGCGAGCTTGGCCTTGCCGTCGTCGAGCAGCGATCGCACCAGCGCGCGGCGCTCCACCCACCAGATATCGGGGCTGTTGATCACGCTGGGATCGCGCGGCGCGGACAGCATCGCCTTGGCCGCCTCGTTGTCGCGGCCGTTGCGACGCAGCCACTGGATACGGGTGAACTGATAGGCCGCATCGCTGCGGACGTTTGCGGGGACAGCAACAAGCAAGGCTGCGGCATTCGGCTTCTTGCCTATCACAGCAGCGCGCGCGGACACGATAGCGACGGCCCCAGCGCCGAGATGCTTGGCCGTGCGCATCGCGGCGCCGAAGTCGTTGGCATAAAGCCGGCTATGCATGCGGGCGGCGTGATCGGCCTGCGTCAGTCGCGGGCCGAACAGTTTGAGCGCCTCGACCTCGGTGGTCGACGACAAGCCTTCGCTGCGCCAGGCCAGTCTGGCGTAACGAATCGCGCCAGCATCGCCGAGCGACGTCAATGCCCGCGCCATCGCCAGTTGACCGAGCGCCGTGCGCGGCTCGCGCCCGGCGAAAAAGCGTCGCACCGTTGCCGGATCGGCGCGCTCGATCCACAGCCGAGCCTCGGCGCGCCGCTGCATCAGGCTCATGCCGGGCCAGGCGGGATTGGCCAGCATGAAATCGGCATAGCGGGCGAATGCATGATCGCCATCGGCGCGCAACATCACCCATTCGCTGACCTTGCGGCCGAGCGGGTCGCGGATATGCGCGTGGGCGCGGCGCGCCGCCTCTGGCTTGCCTGCGCCGGCGAGGCGCGTTGCCTCAGACACCGCCGTCAGATCGTCACGCGACAGCTGATGCCCCGCTGCATGCGATGGTCGGGCGTGGGCGGAGAAAGCGATACCGCAGACGAGGACGGCAATAACGGAACGCAACGCGCGGTGGGCGGGGACTTGTAGATTGATCACAGGGCTTCCCGGATAGAGGCGAGGATGGCGGGTGCGGTATTCGATCAACGTCGATGGAAAACCTTCATGAAGTGCAAAGCGATGAACGCTGCAACGTTAGGAAAGATGGCGATTTCACGATGCAGCCGCTGCAATGGAAGATATGGCCGCGCACCGCGCCACGAGACGCAACACCTTGCGGTAAGCCATGCCGTGCAGCGTCGATATGTCCCGACCGTGGGCGCGCCGATCGCGGCCGGTCAGGCCGACGTGGCTTGCGCATGGGCGGTGGCGGCCGCGCGCAGGCAATCCCGGCACAGGCAATCGCCGGCGGTGGTCGGCATCGGCAGTTTCGCGGGCTCGTCGGCGCACCAGCAGTCGCCGGAAAGATCGCAGCCGAATTCGGTGCCGCAACCCGCACAGGTCAGGCGACGGCTCGGCGGGGCATCGACCGACAGGCTGCGGTTTCCTCTCCGATTTGTCATCTGAACGGCCTCAATTTCTTCGCGTTTTTCATGCGGCGTTCATTTGTCGCGGCCCCTTATCGGGAGCACATCATCATCGCTGCGGCTGCATCATAGGACGGCGATGACGTGAGGAGAAGCCGATGGCCCGCGACCCGCAAGGCGCATTGATCGCACTCAATCGGTTCGGCTTCGGCGCCCGTGGTGGTGCATCGGGCGACATCGTCAATGCGGCGTCGGATCCGCGCGGCTATGTGAAGGCGGAGTTGGCGCGCCCGCAGGCCGCGATACTGGAGTTGCCGGGCTTGCGGACCACGCAGGATCTCGCCCAAGCGATGTTCGCCGATCGACTCGAGGTGAAGACCGCGCGCGATGCCGCCGCCAAAGCCGCTCCGGTGGAGGCCGAGAAGAAGCCGGACCCGCCGGCGGTGATGGGTAACACCACGATGACGGTGCAGTCTGATGCGCCGAAGTCGCCACCGCCCGTCGCCCTGCCGCCCAACGTCGTACAGAGGACCTTTCGCGCCGAGGCGTTGGCGCGGATTCAGCGTGCGACCATTGTGGAAGGCGGCTTCATCGAACGGCTGGTGGTGTTCTGGTCGAATCATTTCTGCATCTCCGCGAGCAAAGGCGATCCGGCGCGGATGTGGGCGGGATCGTTCGAGCGAGAGGCGATTCGGCCGCATGTGCTCGGTCGCTTCGCCGACATGGTGCGCGCGGTGGAGCAGCACCCGGCCATGTTGTTCTTCCTCGACAACCAGCAATCGATCGGTCCGGAGTCGCGCGCCGGCAAAAACCAGAAGCGCGGGCTCAACGAAAATCTCGCGCGCGAAATCATGGAGCTGCATACGCTCGGTGTCGGCGGTGGCTACACCCAAGCCGACGTGACGTCGCTGGCGCGCATCATCACCGGCTGGACCTTTGCGGGGCGCGACGGCAAGATCGGGCCGCCCGGCAGCTTCGTGTTCAATGCCAATGCCCATGAGCCAGGCCCGCAGCAACTGCTCGGCCAGGTTTATGAGGACAGCGGGGTGACGCAGGGCGAAGTGGCGCTCGCCGACATCGCGCGTCATCCATCGACGGCCAAGTTCATCGCGCTCAAGCTGGCGCAGCATTTCGTGGCGGATGCGCCGCCGCCGGCGTTGCTGGCGCGGCTCGAAGGCGTGTTCAGAAAAACCGACGGCGATCTGAAAGCGGTGGCGCTGGCGCTGCTGGAGTCGAACGAGGCGTGGCAGGCGCCGGTCGCCAAGATGCGCACGCCCTATGAATATCTTATCGCCACCGGGCGGCTGCTCGCGCGCATTCCGGAAGACCCCGGGCGCTATTTCGCCGGCCTGCAGGCGCTGGGCCAGCCGCTGTGGACGCCGCCGGGGCCGAATGGTTTTCCTGACAGCAATGCGGCATGGGCCGTGCCGGAAGGCATGAAGTTGCGGCTCGATCTCGCGGCGCAGGTCTCGGCGCGGATTCCCGATAGTCTCGATCCGCGCGAACTGCTCGACGTCGTCGCCGGAGAAGCGGCGTCTGCCGAGACGCGCCAGACCATCGCGCGGGCGGAGACGCGGCAACAGGTGCTGGCGTTGTTATTGATGTCGCCGGAATTCCAGAGGAGGTGATGATGGATTGCTGTGAAAGCCGATCGCTGTCGCCGACACGCCGCTCGCTATTGCTCTCCGGCGCGGCGTTTGCCGCCTGGGCCTATCTGCCGAAATTCGCGCAAGCTGCAGGCGGTCGCGATCCGCGACTGATCGTGGTCATTCTGCGCGGCGCGCTCGATGGTCTCGCCACCGTCGCGCCGCTCGGTGATCCCGATTATGCCGGACTGCACGGATCGATCGCGTTGTCCAAGGACGGGCCGAATGCGGCGCAGCCGCTCGATGGCTTCTTCGGCCTGCATCCGGCAATGCCGGAATTTGCCCGGATGTATCGCGACAACCAGGCGACCATCGTTCATGCGGTGGCCACGTCGTATCGCGAGCGCTCGCATTTCGACGGACAGGACGTGCTGGAGAGCGGCTATGCAGGCCCCGGCCGCGTGCAGTCGGGCTGGCTCAACCGCGCCATCGAGGCATTGCCGCGCGGCGAGCGCGTAACCTCGGGGCTCGCCGTGGGACCGACCACGCCGCTGGTGCTGCGTGGCGCCGCGCCGACCGTCGGCTGGGCGCCGGTCAATCTGCCGAATGCGGCGGACGATACGGCGATGCGGCTGCTGCAACTCTATCAGGATCGCGATCCCGCCTTGGCCACGGCGCTGTCGCAAGGGCTCAAGCTGGACAAACTGGCGGTCGGCGACGACATGAAGCCGAAGGGCGGCGACGCCGTCACCGCCATGAAACAGGTGGCGCGCGGCGCTGCCAAGCTGATGGCTGCCGATGACGGCCCACGTATCGCAGCATTGGCGTTCGATGGCTGGGATACCCATGCGCAGGAGGGCGGACCGGTCGGCCGGCTGGCGCAACTGCTCGGCGGGCTCGATTCAGCGCTGGCCGAATTCCGAAATGGCCTCGGCCCCCATTGGCGCGATACGGTGGTGGTGGTCGCCACCGAATTCGGACGCACGGCGAAAATCAACGGCACCGCCGGCACCGATCACGGCACCGGCACCATCGCGCTGCTCGCCGGCGGCGCGGTGAAAGGCGGGCGCGTGCTGGCGGATTGGCCGGGCCTGGCGAATGGCAAACTCTATGAGGGACGCGATCTCAAGCCGACCACCGATCTGCGGGCGGTGCTGAAGGGCGTGCTACACGATCACCTCGGAATCAGCGAGCGCGCGCTGGCGGAGCAGGTGTTTCCAGACAGTGCGCTGTTCAAGCCGGCGAAGGGATTGATCGCGTAGTTACTGGAATCGTGATGCGGGGCTTGTCTTGGGGATGTCTCTTTAGTGACGCAACTTAAGGCGTGGATGGCCGGATCAAGTCCGGCCATGACGGCGTGATCAACTCTCAAGCGTGATCTTGTCGATCTCCGCCATGTCTTCGGCGCTCAGTTTCCAGCTTGCGGCTTTCACGTTCTGCTCGATCTGTTCGACGCGCGTCGCGCCGGCGATGACGCTGGAGACTTGCGGCCTCGCGGCGAGCCAGGAGAAAGCGAGCTCGAGCAAGGTGTGGCCGCGCTGTTGCGCGAAGGCGTCGAGCTTGCTCGCGATCGCCTCGTTGCGCGGTGTTGCCGAGCGATCGCGCAACGCCGGTGCCTTGGCGAAACGCGAGTCGGCCGGCGGTTCGGTGCCGGGTTTGTATTTGCCGGTGAGCAGGCCGTTGGCGAGCGGGAAGAACGGCAGCAGGCCGAGATTGTACTGCTGCGCTGCCGGCAGAAGATCGCGCTCGATGTCGCGAACCACGAGGCTGTATTCGTCCTGGCACGAGACGAACGGCGTCACGCCCATCTGGCGCGCCGTGAATTCGGCTTCGGCGATCCGCCAGGCCGGAAAGTTCGAGCTGCCGATATAGCGGAGCTTGCCGTGGCGGACGAGATCGTCGAGCGCGCGCAGCGTTTCCTCGATCGGCGTATGGGCGTCGAAATCATGTTGCTGGTAGAGATCGATCCAGTCGGTCTTCAGCCGCTTCAGACTGGCTTCCACGGCACTCATGATGTAGCGCCGCGATGCGCCCTGCTTGGTGCCGTCGGTGCTCATCGGCTTGGCGTATTTGGTCGCCAGCACGATGTCCTTGCGGCGGGCGCCGAGCACTTCACCAAGCACCGTTTCCGAGCCGCCCATGCCGGCATAGATGTCGGCAGTGTCGAACAGCGTGATGCCGAGATCGATGGCTTTGTGGATGACCTTCCGTGAGGTCTCCAGATCGGTGCGCTGGCCGAAATTGTTGCAGCCGAGACCGACAGCCGAGACGCGCAGGCCGGAGCGGCCGAGATTGCGGATTTCCATGATGAGTCCTGTCAACGAAGCAAGGTCGCGGACTATTGCGCGCGATGCGTTCGGCTGCAAGCACCGGCAAATCATGTCGCGCGTTGTCGCATTCAGGCGATGACAGGGTCTGCGATGGGCTCGGCCGCGGGCTGGACGGTTTGTTTCGGCGGGCCAGCACGTAGCGCAGTGGTGGTCATCTGGCGCACGGCACTCTCGGCGTGACGCGCGATCTGCTTGCGATCCGCCGACATGTCATAGGCAACCGCTTCGCCCCAGGTGAGCGTCACGTCGATGGCGCCGGTTGTGAGCATGCCGATCAGCTGCGGCAGCAGATCGACATCGCCATACCATGCGATCCGGTCATTCAACGCGCGGCCGACCGGGAGGCCGCCAAAGCCCACATAGGCCAGCGACATGGGTTGCACTGTGACCTTGTCATGATGGCTGGATTCACCAAGTGCGTGATGCACCGAGCCGACCAGCGCCGAGCGAAACGGCAGCACGCGGATGCCGTCGCTGGAGGTGCCTTCGGCGAACAGCACGACGGCATCGCCCGACACCATGCGGTCGCCGATTTCACGTGCGGTGGCGCCGGTTGTCTGGCGCCGTTCGCGTTCGACGAAGATCGTGCGCTGCATTCTTGCCAGCCATCCGAACAACGGCCATTTGGCGATCTCGCTCTTGGCGACGAACACCACCGGTGTTCTGGCGCCGATGACGAGGATGTCGAGCCAGGAGGCGTGATTGGAGAGGATCAGCAGTGGTGCGGTCTTGCTGCGGGCGCCGACCTCACGAATGCGAATGCCGATCACGGCGCAGAGCAGGCTGTGAAAAACATGCGGAATGAATTGCTGCAAGCGCCAGCCGAAGGCGATGCTGGCGATCTGCAGCGGCGCCAGCAGCACGATCATCGCAAGCATCGACAAGGCAATAACGACAAGACGGATCATGAGGTGCTTATACCGGGGTGCATCGGTGCAGGCAAAGCTGGAAAAAGCCAAAAAAGAAGCGGTCCCGGTCAGCGCGGCGACTGACGGAGACCGCTGGTAAACAGCCGGTTGGCGACGGGGGAAGCGACCGACTGCCTATGAAGCGTAGCTGCCGGGGGTGACAGCGCCATGACAGTGTCCACAGCCCACGCGAGCCGTTTTGTTTATTCCGCCGCGTCCAATCGGCTGCTGAACACATCCGCACCGCGCATGGCGAGATTGTAATCGCGGTCGGCGCTGTCGTCATCGTGCCGGATCAAGTCGGTCACGGGTGTGTAGCTGAGCATACGTCCGCCGTCGGGCAGCACCGCCCAGCTCAGGCGAAGCACGCGGCCGCTGGCAAGGCGCAGGATCTCCTCGGCCGGAGTGCCGCTGCGGATCTGTTCGACACGGCGGGCAATGAAATGGTCGATTTCGTCGTCGGAAAATGCGTAAGCGCCGGTGTCGCGCGCGTGATACATCAGTGCGATCAGCGGCGGCTTGCTGTCAGCCTTGGCGTCGGGCAACTGGAAGTAATTGCGGAAGGCGCGGTTGATGAATTCGGCGCGGGTGTCGGCATTGAGCAACACGATGCCGATGTCGATGCGATCCAGCGCGGCCGTCAGACGCTCGGCGGTGGCGTAATGCTCTGACAGGCGCTGCCGGGTGATGCGGTGCTGGCGGTACAGGTGAACGGCCAGCGCGATGCCAAGGGCCGCGATCAAGACGATGGCGGTCTCAATTCCCGGGTCGAAAACCATGCGCCAATCGAAAGGCATCGGGCTGCACCTGTATTCGTACAGATGGACAAGCACTCACATTGCAGACGGGTTACGCCGGTGCCCACAGGTTTTCGCTGCCATCATCAAAGCGAGGTGGATGGCCGGGGCGGCTTTTTCATCGAATGCGATTGAAATGTGATCAAGTTGCTTGGCCAACGAGGGCGTCTATCGCGGAACCAGGCGGGTGAACGTGGGTTGGCAGGGGCGCGTGCACGCCTCACTGAAAGGCCGACACCGCATCGGGAAGCGAACGCGCTTCGCTCTTAATAAACACCAGGCATAGAACGGGGCACTTCATGGCCAATACGGCGCTCATCGTCGGCGCCAGCGGTATCGTTGGCAACAATCTCGCGCATCACCTGTTGGCAAAGGGATGGCACGTTCACGGTCTGGCCAGGCGGCCACCGACGGATATCCAGGGACTGCAACCGGTGTCGGCGGATCTTCTGGATCCCGCCGCGTTGAAGACCGCTCTGGCGAAGATCCGGCCCAGCCACGTGTTCCTGTCGACATGGATGCGGCAGCCCACCGAAGCAGAGAACATCCGCGTCAATGCCATGATGGTGCGCAATGTGCTCGACGCGCTTTCGCCGGGAGCATCGGTCAAGCATGTGGCGCTGGTGACCGGCCTCAAACACTATCTCGGGCCGTTCGAAGCCTATGGCAAAGGGACGATGCCGCCAACGCCGTTCCGCGAAGAGCAAGGCCGGCTCGACGTCGAGAACTTCTATTACGCGCAGGAAGACGAGGTCTTCGATGCAGCCGCGCGTGATGGGTTTGGCTGGAGCGTGCACCGTCCGCATACGATCATCGGCTATGCCGTCGGCAACGCGATGAATATGGGCGTGACGCTGGCGGTCTATGCGACGATCTGTAAGGAAGCCGGACGTCCGTTCGTATTTCCGGGATCGGCGATGCAATGGAATGGCCTCACGGACATGACCGATGCGCGGGTGCTGGCGCGCCATCTGACATGGGCAGCCACGACCGAGGCTGCGCGCAATCAGGCGTTCAATATCGTCAATGGCGACGTGTTTCGCTGGAGCTGGATGTGGCAGCGCATCGCCGACTGGTTTGGAGTGAAACCGGCGGCGTTCAGTGGCGAGGGCATTCCACTGGAAACGCAGCTCGCCGACGCGGCGTCAATCTGGTCCGATATCGCAGGCAAATACAACTTGGTCGAGCGCGATTTGAAGGTGCTGGTATCGCCCTGGCATACCGATGCCGATCTCGGTCGCCCGATCGAGGTCGTCACCGATATGAGCAAGAGTCGCAAGCTGGGATTTCTCGACTATCAGGCGACGGACGACAGTTTCACCGATCTGTTCAAGCGGTTGAAAGACGCCCGGATCATCCCTTAGCCGATGGATGGTTCGCCTACGTACCCGCCGGGGTGACGCGCAGGAGGCGTCCGGCCGAACTGTCGGTAAGCAGCCACAGCGCGCCGTCCGGTCCCTGCCGGACGTCGCGGATGCGCTCGCTGAGATTCTGCAGGATGCGCTCCTCCGACGTGACGGCGTTGCCGTTCAATTGCAGCCGCACCAGGAACTGGCCGGCGAGGGCGCCGGTGAACAGGCTGCCGCGCCAGCGCGGGAAGACGTCACCGGTGTAGAACGCCATGCCGGACGGGGCGATCGACGGCACCCAGTATTTGATCGGCTGCTCCATGCCTTGCTTTGACGTGCTGGCATGGATCTTGGCACCGGAGTAATCGACGCCGAAGCCGATCACGGGCCAGCCGTAGTTGTTGCCTTTGCGGATGATATTGACTTCGTCGCCGCCGCGGGGGCCGTGCTCGATCTCCCACAATTGCTGACTGGCCGGATTGATGGCGAGCGATTGCGGGTTACGGTGGCCATAGCTCCAGATCTCCGGCTTGGCGCCGCTGCGGCCGACGAACGGATTGTCGGGCGGGACCTCACCATCGGTGGTGATGCGGACGATCTTGCCGAGATGATTGGCGAGGTTTTGCGCTTCGTCACGACCGCTGAAATGCTCGCCGAGCGTGACGAAGAGATGGTTGTCGCTAGCCTGAACGATGCGGCAACCGTAGTGATTGCCGCTGGAGAGCGGGCCGTCCTGACGGAAGATCACTTTCACCTCGTCGAGCCGCGGCGCCGGGCCATCGACGAGTTTGGCACGCGCGACGGCGGTGCGACCGCCGCTGCCCGCGCGTTCCGAGTAGCAAAAATAGATCGCGTTGTTCTGCGCGAAGCCGTTGTCGGTGATGATGTCGAGCAGCCCGCCCTGACCTGTGGCCATCACGGCGGGCACGCCCTCGACGGCAGGCGACAGTTGCCCGTGCGGCGCGACGACACGCAGGCGCCCCGGTCGCTCAGTGACCAAGAGCCGGCCCTCCGGCAGGAAAGCCACAGCCCATGGATAGGACAAGCCCGAGGCGACGGTCTGCACCTCAAGCCGTCCGGCCGACGAATCAAACGACGTCGGTTCGCCGCGACTGGTGGTCGCGATTAAAAATGTCGTCGTCACCACGATCGCGATCATCAGCGAGGTCGTGACCCAAACCACTGGCCTTTTCATTGGGCACTCTTCATCACGCGGAATCCATAAGTGGAGACGTCGTTGACGGTGAGACGTTTGACTGCGTCGGTTTTTCTTTTGCGACCGTCAGAGCGGCATCGCGGACACGCCGCGGATCGACAGGACCGTCAGGGCCAGAATGATGCAGACTGACACACTACCGACCGCCAGCGATGCCGCTACGGCGTGGGTCAGTTTGGCAGATGCAACAGGCGAGGGGCGCAGTTGGAACCCAACGACCCCGCGAAGCGACCGGATCATGGCCGTAAATCCTTCAGATCACGGACGAATCATCCGCGTACTAAAATTCGCAGCAGGGGCAGGCGAGATTGCGGCGCGAAATGCGGCAACTATGGCAGCATAATGGCATTTAGGCTTTTTTACTCACGAATGCGCGATTATACGCCTGCGCCGGTATCGAGACTGTCGTATTCCAGCGAGATCGGGCGCCAGTCCATGGTGACGAAGCCCGGCTGCTGCTCGACATGGCTGAGCCAGCGGCGGATCGACGGAAAGCTCGCCAGATCGAAATCACACTGCTCGGAGACATGCGTGTAGGCATACAGTGCGATGTCGGCGACGGTGAGTTGGTTGGCGGCAAAGAACTGGTTGGACTTGAGGTGATTGTCCATCACCTGCAATGCGGCATAGCCACGTTCCATCCAGTCGTCGAGCGCGTGAGTCTGCAGGTCGCGACCACCCCGCACGAGGCACAGCCAGAAATAGGCGGCGCCGATATTGGGCTCCAGCGCATGCTGTTCGAAGAACATCCACTGCATCGCCTCGGCGCGGTCCATGCGCGACTCCGGCGCCAGTGACGAGCCGATGGCGACATACCACAGGATCGCATTGGACTCGGCGAGGTAGCGGCCTTCGGCGACTTCCAGCAGCGGCACTTGTCCGCTCGGATTTTTGGCAAGGAATTCCGGTGTCCGGCTTTCGCCACGGAGAATATCGACTTCGATGGCGCGATACGGCGCATCGATGAACGCCAGCGCCAGGCGGACCTTGTAGCTGTTGCCGGAGCGTTGCATCGAATAGAGCTTGTACATTCGCCGGGTCGATCTGTCTGGTGATGCGGAGGACGATCTCAGCGTCGCGGTGCGGCTACACAATGATGCCGCAGGTAGCCGGTCGCAAGGTCCGTATCCTGGAAAAAGTCGAAAATCATCGGGAAAGCCCGTGATCTGGAAAGCAAGTCTGCGAAGGGCGATGCGCGTGGAATATCACGCCGTTGCGAGTGCGACGTGATGGCGTGCGGCTTGGCCATCGCGGACGGCGCGCCTCACCACCATCGCATAGAGCGCGAGCAGGACGAACAGGCCGAGCGGAATGCCGGTGGCTTCCGCCACGGGCCGTGTCAGCAGCGGCACCACCCATGCGAAGGCCAGCAGTGTCATCTCGTAACCATAAAAGCGCCCGGACGTGCCGGCCGCAACGAGGAAGGCGATCGCAGGCCCAAGCAGCATCAAATCGTAGTCGAGCACATGCGGTGACGCCAGCAAGGTCGCGATCAACAGAATGGCGGCGCGCGTATTCCAATCCGGGCATAGGCGCCACGCCCATATCGCACTTGCGATGGTCGTGATCGTGACGACGCCTTGCGCCAGGTAAGCGAGTGATATGCTGGCGCCCCACATGCGCATCACGGCAAAGGTGCTTTGCAGCTTGGCAAATCCGACCTCGCCCTGTTCGAGCAGAAGCTTGCGCGAGGTTTCGCTGACGGCGAGGAAGGCGGTCCATGCCTCGATGCCGAACAGCGCCGAGGTGATACCGATCATGCCGACGACAGTGGCGGCGGCGGCGATCATGGCGCGCCATTGCCGCGTCGCCAGCAGCGCCAGCGGGATGACCAATGCAAATTGCGGTTTGTAGGCGAGCAGGCCGAACAGCACGCCGGCCACCACGGTGCGGTGCGGCAATGCGAGCAAGGCCCCGGCAAACAGGCCCGCGGTGAGGAAGCCGTTCTGGCCGTGGCCGAGATTGATGAACACCGCGGGGAAAGCCGTGGCCGCGAGCAGGCCGATGCGGCGGCCGGCAGGCGTGAGCGAGGCCTTGCGCAGGATGGCCGCCATGGTGGCGAGATAGAGCAGTCCGCTGCCGGCCTGCCAGATGAGCAAAGCCAGCCAGTAAGGCAGCGTCGCCAGCGGGGCAGCGATCAGCAGGAAGCTCGGCGGATAGAACCAGGCGTAATAGGGTGTGCGCTCGCCGAACACCTGCTGTTGGCGGGCGTAATGACGCGCGGCGTCATAGACCTCGATGGCGCGGCCGTCGTTCACCAGCGACCCGGCGGCGTAAAAGCTGGAAAAGTCGGTCCCGATCGGCTTGCCGTTGCGGTCGATGATGCCGTCGGCGAGCAGCAGCCAGATGGCGGACAATGCGACCGCGAGCGTCAGCAGGATCAGGCAATAGGCGCGGATACGCTCGGCCGTCAGCCAGGCGCCACTCTCGATCTGCTCCCGAATGCCAGACATTTTCACTCAAGATCGCCGGTTGCCGCTGCGCGGCAGCCTATGTGGCTCGCTTTAAATTTCCCTGAAATTGCATGGCTTCCAGTTCCGTTTGCGGGTCAACCACCTTGCGATGCAGGGGGCCAGGCACTAGGGTGCGCCGATCCCAGCAGGATCGTGATTTTGTCGCCGCCGACCGCGGGTCTTCGGCTGTTTCCAAGGAGAAGATGATGTCGTTCTTGTCTAGCGCTCTCGACCGCGTGAAGCCGTCCGCGACGATCGCGGTCACGGATAAAGCGCGTGCGCTGAAAGCCGCTGGTCGCAACGTCATCGGCCTTGGTTCGGGTGAGCCCGACTTCGATACGCCGGCCACTGAAGGAAGCGATCATCGCGAAGTTTCAGCGCGAGAACGGCCTTAGCTACAAGCCGAACCAGATCATCGTCGGCACCGGCGGCAAGCAGGTGCTGTACAATGCACTGATGGCGACCCTGAACCCCGGTGACGAAGTCATCATCCCGGCGCCGTATTGGGTGAGCTATCCGGAAATGGTGGCGCTCGCCGGCGGCACCCCGGTATCGGTGACCTGCACCGCGGAATTCGGTTTCAAGCTGCAGGCTGCCGCTCTGGAAGCAGCGATCACCCCGAAGACCAAGTGGGTTATTCTGTGCTCGCCGTCGAACCCGACGGGCGCGGCCTATAAGAAGGCCGAGTTGCAGGCGCTCACCGACGTGCTCGTGAAGCATCCTCACGTTTGGGTGATGACCGACGATATGTATGAACACCTCGTCTATGACGAT
>JAPLPC010000031.1:0-16691 GCA_026400425.1 Hyphomicrobiales bacterium
CGGTGCCGCCGAGACGATGCAGGACGCCGCGCAGCGACAGTCCGATCAGGATGAAGACGAGAGACTCCAGCACGAAGACGACGACGCTCCATGCGGCCGTGGCCCGGGTGCGCAATGCCGCGTTGAACAGTTCGTGCTGTTTCCAGCCGAGGATCATGCCACAGGCGACGGTGGCGAGCACACCGGACACGTGCAGCTTTTCAGCGGCGATGTAAGAGATCCATGCAACGAGGAACGTGAATGCAATGGCGAGGTCGATTTCCTTGATGCGCTTGATCACGAACATCGCGACGAATGCGAAAACGATGCCGACGATCAGGCCGCCAATGGCAACCGTGAAGAAGCTGATGGTCGCGGCACCGACGCTGAAGGTGCCGGTGAGTGCCGCAGCCACCGCGAAGCGCAGCAGCACCAGGCCGGATGCGTCGTTGACCAGGCTCTCACCCTCGAGCAGCACGATGATCCGGTGCGGCAGCGCGACTTTCTGCAGCACCGCTTTGGCAGCCACGGAGTCAGGCGGTGAGACGATGGCGCCGAGCGCGAAACACGCGGACCATGGCAGCCCCGGAATGACCAGATGTGCCACGACGCCGACAACCAACGTCGTGAAGAAGACGGCGCCGACTGCGAGTTGAAGAATAATGCGGAGGTCTGCCCGAAAATCGCGCCACGATGTGAACCAGGCACTCGACATCAGCAGGGGCGGCAGGAACAGCACGAGGACGAGCTCGGGATCGATTTCAAGTTCGGGCGTCCCCGGAATCAGCGCGATGCCGATGCCGCCGAGAATGAGCGCAGCGGCGCGCGGCAATCGCAGGCGTCGCGCGGCCAGATCGAGACCGACGATGACGGCCATCAGGACGAGGACGATCTCGAAGCGTGAGACGGCGGACATGAGATCCAATCAGGATAGAGACAGACCCGTTATGGCGCGACTGAAGGTCGCAGTCCATCCGTCCTTATCCGATGGCTTGCACCCGGGTCGATCTCGGGCTGCATGCTGATGCAACAGCTGCGTTATCCGCCAACGAGTAAAAAAGAGCGGCCTTGCGACCGCTCCTTTCGTTGCAGCAGCGATGCGCGCCTTATTCGGCGCTCGTCACCAGCCTCAGCTGAGCCTTCTGATCCATCTGACTGCGATAGGCCGCGACGTAATCCTCGGCCATGCGGCGCGCGGTAAACCGTTTCTCGAAGTGCTTGCGGATAGCGCCCCGATCCATGTTTTCCAGGCGACCGACGGCGTTCACGGCACTGAGTTCGTCTTCCACGATGAAACCGGTGAGCCCCTGATCGATGATTTCGGGCACTGAACCTCGATTATAGGCGATCACCGGCGCACCGCAGGCCATCGCTTCGATCATCACCAGACCAAACGGCTCAGGCCAGTCGATCGGCAGCAGCAATCCAAGTGCGCCTGATAAGAACTCCGGCTTTTCACGGTCGCTGATCTCTCCGATGAATTCGACCAGCGGATGATCCATCAGCGGCTTGACCACGGCCTGGTAGTATTCCTCATCCGCGCGATCGATCTTGGCGGCAATCTTGAGCGGCATGCCGGCGCGGATCGCGATCTTGATGGCGCGATCGACGCCCTTCTCAGGCGCTATGCGTCCGAGAACAGCGAGGTAGCTCGGTTTGACATCCTGTGGTGTCAAAAGATTCTCCGGCAAGCCATGATAGATGGTCTTGATGAAGTTCGCCTGCGGCACCGGGCGTCGCTGGGCATCCGAGATCGAGATCACCGGAGCCTTGGAGAATGTCGTGAAAGTCGGCTGATGTTCCGGGAGATCGAGGCGGCCGTGCAGTGTGGTGACGAAGGGCGTTGGCTGCCTGGAAAAGAGTGAGAATGGATAGTAGTCGAGATGGAAATGCAGAATGTCGAATTCGTCGTTGTCACATTTCTGTCTGACACGCTCCAGCATTTCCATATGCAACGCGTTGGGATCGCGCACCGAGCCATCCAGGCGCAAGGCCTTCGGCCAGCCCGCATCGAGCTTGGCTGTCGTGTGTGAATCGCCGCTGGCGAACAGCGTCACATCATGTCCCTGCGCGACCAGCTCTTCGGTCAACCAGTGAACAACTCTTTCCGTGCCGCCATAGAGCTTTGGAGGAACGGCTTCAGTCAGCGGGGCCACTTGCGCGATGCGCATTTTACATATCTCCCATGTTGTAAATGAGGAACTAAGAACCTGTCAGCATCGAGCCACCGAATTGGCCAGCCACAGGAACGTTCTCGCATCTGCGAAGTTCCTCAACCTGCGTGACTTTCAAAGGGGGCGCGGTCTTGTTGCTGCCATCACCTTCACTCAGGTTTGCAAACGAGCGACATAAATCGATTGTTGCTCGGCGGCAGCGAGCGCGTGCGCAGTTCACCGGTGCTCCTCATCGTCCGCGGGCAAGTTCTCTGTCCGTCGAATCTCTGCTTCCTCCTCAAGGGGTTTAGTCTTCAGATGGACAGTCTATCCGGCTACGCACACCGCCCGTTCGCGTTCGTGATGCGATACATCCGACGGCGCTCGACATCCCACGCCGTGATCTTGCTTTCTGTGCTCGGCGCCGTGGCGTGTTCCGTCGGCACGCAGTATGGCATCAAGCATCTGGTCGATGGTTTGTCCGCTGGACCAGGCAACGCGACAACGATCATCTGGTGGGCCTTTGGTGCATTGATTGCGCTGATCACCGCCGACATGTTCCTCTGGCGTGTCGCCAGCTGGATCGCCAGTTACTCCTTCGTTGCTGTCACGGGAGATTTGCGGCGTGATATCTTTCGGCACCTCACCGGACATGCACCCAGTTACTTTGCCGACCGCCTGCCGGGGATGCTGACCAGCCGGATCACGGCGACATCGAATGCCGTCTTCACCGTCGAAAACATGTTCATCTGGAACGTACTGCCGCCAGTTGTGGCCACGTTTGCAGCGATCCTGCTGATCGGCACCGTCAGCCTTCCCATGGCTGCTGGTCTGGCTGTCGTGGCTGGGGCCGTGGTTCTTCTGATGTTCAGGATGGCTGCCGCAGGCAAGTCCCTGCACAATGAGTTTGCCGACAAGGCCGCCGCCGTCGATGGCGAGATGGTCGACGTCATCAACAATCTGCCCCTGGTGCGCGCCTTCTGCGGCCTGAGCTTCGAGCATGACCGCTTCGACGATACGGTCGATCGCGAGCTCAATGCGCGTGGCCGCAGTTTGCGCTATCTCGAACGCCTCCGTTTGACACACGCCGCGATCACCGTCGTGCTGACGATCGGCCTGCTCGGATGGGCCATTCTGCTGTGGCAGCGTGGCGGCGCATCCACCGGCGACGTCGTGCTGATCTGCACCCTCGGCCTGTCGATCCTGCACGCCACCCGCGATCTCGCCGTTGCGTTGGTGGATGTGACGCAGCATATCGCTCGTCTGTCAGAGGCACTCGCCACCCTGCTGGTGCCGCACGAATTGCGCGATCATCCGGAAGCGGAAGCGCTGGTCAAATCCGGTGCCGCGATCGCATTCGACAACATCTCGTTTCAGTATCCCGGCGGCCACAAGGTGTTCGACAAGTTTACCTTGCGGCTGAATGCCGGCGAGCGCGTCGGTCTCGTTGGCCAGTCCGGCGGCGGCAAGTCGAGTCTGTTCGTTCTGCTACAGCGCTTCTATGATGTTCCGGAAGGCACCATCAGCATCGACGGTCAGGACATCTCGCGCGTCACCCAGCAGAGTCTGCGTCACGCGATATCGGTAGTTCCGCAGGACATCTCGTTGTTCCATCGCTCGATCCTCGAGAACGTCCGCTATGGCCGTCCCGAGGCGACGGACGAAGAGGTGATGAAAGCCGCGATCGATGCGCGTTGCGATTTCATCGAGCAGTTGCCCGAAGGTCTCAACACCATGGTTGGCGACCGCGGTGTAAAATTGTCCGGCGGCCAGCGTCAGCGCATCGCGATTGCGCGCGCGTTTCTCAAAGACGCGCCGATCCTGTTGCTGGACGAAGCCACCGCTGCGCTCGACAGCGAATCCGAAGAGGCCATCCGCGAGGCACTGGCGCGACTGATGCGTGGTCGGACTGTGATCGCCATTGCACATCGTCTGGCGACGCTGCGCAATTTCGATCGTGTGGTCGTGCTGCGCAGCGGCAGGATCATCGAAGATGGCAAGCCCGACATCCTGATGCAGGGGCAAGGGCCCTATCGGGAACTTGTGACGCAGGAAATGAGTCGGTTGGCGGCTCACGCAGCCTGACGACTCAGTTAAGCTGTCGCGGGTGTTCTCGCATCTATCTCGCAATGTCGATTCAACTGGCTGAGGTCCATCATGCCCGCTGAAGCTTTCGCCAAACGCGAAGCACTTGCCGATCAGAACGTCGTCGAGTCGCCGTTTTACATCCCGATGACCGGCCCGGCCTCTCGTCCGCGGCGCGCGCTGAAGCACGACGACACCTTTGCGGTGGTCGACAGTCATGGCGACATCGGCGCTTCCGCAGGTGGGCCTGATGGCCTGTTCAACAACGACACACGTTATCTCGCGCGGCTCGAGCTTGCACTGGACGACGTCCAGCCGCTGCTGCTCGGCTCCAATTTGCGCGATGACAATTCGTCGCTGACGGTCGATCTGACCAACCCCGATATCTATCGTGACGGACGAATCATTCTGCAGAAGGACATGTTGCACATCGTGCGCACCGTGTTCCTGTGGCGCGGCGTTGCCTATCAGCGCATCGGCTTGCAGAACCACGGCAATGCGCCCGCGAGCTTCGACCTCACTTTGTGTTTTGACAATGATTTTGCCGATCTGTTCGAGGTGCGCGGCGAGAAGCGGCAGCACCGCGGCATTGCCACCAGCCGTCTCGTCGATCCCAGCCGCGTGGCGCTGGAATATACCGGGCTCGACGACAAGCCGATGTGCACGATGATGTATTTCGATCCGCGGCCCACGCAATTATCCGCCAACAAGGCGACGTATCATTTCGATCTCGAGCCGCAGCAGACCACATCGGTCTTCTTTGCCGCCGGCTGCAATGCCGACAGCGACGACAAGCCGGTGCCGTTTCTGCGCGGTCTGCTGGCGCATCGCCGTGAAATGCGCAGCTTTACGAAAGGTGCGACGACCGTCGAGACGTCGAATGACATTTTCAACGAGGTCTTGTGCCAGGCCATGGGCGACCTCAACATCCTCATGACCAACACGCCTCAGGGTCGTTATCCCTATGCAGGCATCCCCTGGTATTCGACCACGTTCGGCCGCGATGGCCTGATCACGGCGCTGCAAATGCTGTGGATCGACCCGCGTGTAGCAAAGGGCGTGCTGTCGCGATTGGCCGCATTCCAGGCTACGGATGTCGATCCCTTGAACGATGCCGAGCCCGGTAAGATCCTGCATGAGATGCGGGGCGGCGAAATGGCAGCGCTGCGCGAGGTGCCATTCGCGCAGTACTACGGCAGCGTCGATTCGACGCCGTTGTTCGTCATGCTTGCGGGTCTCTATGTCGAACGAACCGGCGATGAGGATACGTTACGGTCGCTCTGGCCCGCGATCGAAGCCGCACTGGCTTGGATCGATGGCCCCGGCGATCCGGATCGCGATGGCTTCGTCGAGTATCAGCGCGCCACCGAGCAGGGGCTGCAGAACCAGGGCTGGAAGGACTCCTACGACGCAATCTTTCATGCTGACGGCACGCTTGCCGAAGGCAATATCGCACTCGCCGAGGTGCAGGGCTATGTCTACGCCGCCAAGTTACATGCATCGCGCATGGCGCTTCGACTCGACATGGCCGAGCATGCCGATCGATTGAAAGCAGAAGCGCAGCAACTGGCCGATCGGTTCGAGGCGGCATTCTGGTGCGAGGAAATCGGCACCTATGCACTCGCGCTGGACGGTGCAAAATTGCCGTGTGTCGTGCGCTCGTCCAATGCCGGCCAGTTGCTGTTTACCGGAATCGTCCGCGAGGATCGCGCGCGCATGGTTGCCGCCGATCTGATGCGGCCGCATTTCTTCACCGGCTGGGGAATCCGGACCGTCGCGCGCGGCGAAGCGCGCTACAATCCGATGTCCTATCACGATGGTTCGATCTGGCCGCATGACAATGCACTGATCGCGCTCGGCCTAGCGCGATATGGTTTGAAGCACTCGGTCGAGGCCGTGTTCAAAGGGCTGTTCGACACCGCGACCTATATGGATCTCCGCCGCCTGCCCGAATTGTTCTGCGGCTTCCAGCGCGAGAAACGTCGTGGTCCGACGCTCTATCCCGTGGCATGCGCGCCGCAGGCATGGGCGAGTGCGACGCCGTTCACCTTGCTGGAGGCGGCGCTCGGCATCGAGTTCGACATCGCCCGCGGCGAGATCCGCTTTCGGGATCCACGGCTGCCGTCCTTCCTGCAGCATGTCACCTTGCGCGACATGCGACTGGGCGAGTCCAGCGTCGATCTGTGTCTGCGCAAGCATAACGATGACGTGTCGCTCGAAGTGCTGCGTAGTCGCGGACAGATCCGGGTTTCAATCGTCCTGACGCATTGATCAGTTTGTTGCGCTGTCGCGGCTACGCGCGGCGGAAAGTGTGAGTGAGGAATTGCCGATGTCCGCAATCCGTATTGTAACCGGGCTGCTGGCCGTGCTGATCGCAACACCATCGATCGCCACGGATGCACCTGCGTTGCCTGAAACCGTTTTGAAGTCGGCACAGGCGACAGCGCCGGAGCCGACGCCGGCCGTGAAGCCGGAAGGCGTACCACCGCAGCCTTCAACTCCATCGCCTTCGCCGGAGTCAGGCAAACAGGTACCGCCCGCGCCGGCCGATAAAGGTGAGGCGGCCAAGCCCGTCGCGCCGCCCACGGCTCCGAAAGCGGAGTCATCCTCCACCACAAACCCATGGAAGCCACCGGCACCGAAGCAGCCATCAATGACTGTGATCGACGCCTTCGACGCCAAGGGCATTCTCGGCCGCGACGTGCGCAGCCCTGCCAGCGAGAATATGGGCCGCATCGCCGATGTCGTCGTCGATCGGGCCGGGCAGGTGCGTGGAGTCGTGAGCGATTTCGGCGGCTTTCTCGGCGTCGGCCAACGCAAGATCGTGGTCGATTGGTCCGCACTTCATTTCTGGAACGTTGCCGACAAGACCGCGAGCATCACGCTGGATCTGACCCGCGAGCAGGTGCGCGCGGCGCCGGAATACAAGGATGATCAGCCTATCGTCGTGCTCGGCGCGTCGGGCACGCTGACGCCGCTGAAGTTTCCACCCATCACCATGCAGGAGCGATAATTGTCGGTTGAGGCGACCACACGCGCTGCCGATCTCAACCGCCCCGAGCCGGAGGCGGTGGCGAGCGTCGCATGCGCGCCCGGCATTGCTCCAGAGCCCGATGACAATAAGCCGACGTTCCGCTCGCCGGAGCCGGCGCGGCAGAGCCTGCGCGGACTCGACTGGTTCATCTTCTTTCTCGCTGACGTGCAGACCGGCCGTTCATCGCGGTCTATCTGACGACCCAGAAATGGACCCAGGTCGAAATCGGATTCGTGCTGTCGATCGGCGGCGTGGTCGCCCTGCTCGGGCAGATGCCCGGCGGTGCCATCGTCGATGCGGTCCGTTCGACGCGTCTGGTCGTCGGGGTTGCAATCGTCGCCATTGCCTGTTGCGCGCTTGCTTATGCGGCGGCGCCGATCTTTCCGGTGGTGGTGACCGCAGCAACGGTGCATGCGATGGCCAGTTGCGTGCTCGGCCCTGCGATCGCCGCAATGACGCTCGGTCTCGTCGGTCCGGTGCGCATCGGGGAGCGGCTCGGTCGCAATGCGCGCTTTGCATCGCTCGGCAACGGCGTCGCGGCGGCAGTCATGGGAACCTGCGGATATCTGCTGTCGAGCCGCTCGGTGTTCGTCGTCACCTTCCTGCTGGCGATACCCGTGCTCTATGCGTTGTCGCGCATCCGCCAGCAGGATATCGATCCGGCGCGCGCGCATGGCGTAGGCGCGCATCCCGCCGAGGATAGCCCACCGTTCCGCTTCCGTGATTTGGTGCGTCAGAAGCCGCTCTTGATCTTTGCCTGCGCCGTACTGCTGCTCCAACTGGCGAACGCGGCCATGCTGCCATTGATGGCGGGCGTCGTGACCACCCGGTCGGCCGACTGGGCGCCGGCGCTGATCGCCTTCTGCATCGTCGTGCCGCAGGCTTTCGTCGCCGCGACGTCGCCGACGGTCGGGCGCAAGGCGCAGCAGTGGGGGCGCCGGCCGCTCCTGCTCGCTGCCTTCACGGCCCTGACGATCCGCGGTCTGTTGTTTGCCGTGGTGACAGATCCATTTGCGCTCGTCGCCGTGCAGATTTTCGATGGCGTCACTGCGGCGGTTTTCGCCGTGATGATCCCGCTGATCGTCTCCGACATCACTTTCGGCCGCGGCCGCTTCAGTCTGGCTCAGGGCATTGTCGGAACGGCAACCGGCATCGGCGCCTCGCTCAGCACGGTGTCAGCAGGATTCGTGGCCGACAAGTTCGGCGCGCCGGTCGCGTTTATCGGCTTGTCCTGCGTCGCGGCGCTCGGCTTTCTGCTGATCCTTCTGATCATGCCGGAGACCAAGCGCGATCACATCGATGCCAATCCCAACGCCGGTCAGGCTTAAGCAGCCACCTGCTCGCCGAGATAGTTGATCGCCGCGGTCACGCCGCCCTTGCCGTGCGGAATGCCAAGGGCCTGCAAGCCCATCTCGACGACGCCAAGCGTGCCGAGGATCATCGGCGCATTGACGTGGCCCATATGAGCGATACGAAACGCCTTGCCATGCAGATCGCCGATGCCGACGCCGAGGATGACGCCGCATTTTTCGCGGCAATAGGTGAGCAGTGCAGCCGGGTTCGGCATTTTGATCGTCGTGACGGTGTCGGCGCGTTGCTGCGCCTCGACGATATTGAAGTCGAGCACGCCGCCTTCGGCCCACACGCCGACCGCGCGCCGCACGGCTTCTGCCAACAGGCGATGCCGCCGGAACACATTGGGAAGTGTCTCGTCGAACAGCATGTCGAGGGCCTGGCGCTGCGCGAACATGAGATGCACAGGCGCCGTGCCGGAATGCTTCTGATAGTGTTCGTTGCCGTCCCGCTCGGTCCAGTCGAAATATGGCGTGCGCAATCCCGCCGATTTGTGCACATCGCGCGCACGGTCGCTGGCGGCGACGAAGCCGAGGCCTGGCGGCGTCATCAACCCCTTTTGCGAGGCGGACATCGCGACGTCGATGCCCCAGGCATCCATTTCGAACGGCATGCAGCCCAGCGAGGCCACGGCATCGACCATGAAAAGCGCGGGATGGCCGGCAGATTTGATCGCCTTGCCGATCGCCTCGATGTCGTTATATGCGCCCGATGCGGTATCGACCTGCACCACCAGGACGGCCTTGATCTCGTGCGTCGTATCTGCCCGCAATGCCGCCTCGACTTCGGCAGGGCGGATGGCGCGATTCCAGTCGCCCTTCAGCCTTTGCACCTCGACACCCATCATCCGCGCGGCATTACCCCATCCGGTGGCGAAGCGGCCGCTTTCCAGCACCAGGATCTTGTCGCCGCGTGACAGCACGTTGGTGAGCGTCGCTTCCCAGGCGCCGTGACCGTTGGCGATGTAGATATAGGTCTTGCCTTTGGTCGCGAATATCTTGCCGAGATCGTCGAGGAGCCCGTAGGTCAGCTGCACCATCGCATCGGAATAGATATCCAGCGGTGGCCGATGCATCGCGCGCAGCACTTCGTCCGGCATCGTGGTGGGGCCGGGGATAGCCAGAAATTCACGACCTGCACGAACGACCATTTGCTGTCCTCGTTAGATTTGCCAGACATCGGCATGGCATGGTGTAGCGCAAAATCGGGACGCCGTCAGTGCGTCGATGTCGGACCGATCACATTGGCGACAGCGCGGAAAATCTGATCCTTGATTTCCGTCGCCGCCGGGCTCGGGATGGTCTCGGGCGGTTCTGTGCGTTTGGCGCAGCCGACCACGAGGCGCTGGATCCAGATCTCACCATCGGTGAAATAGAGATCGCCGCCGCCATTGCGACCGGCGATGGTGGGGCCGACTCCGGTGACTTGATACTTGGCCTCGACCATCCCGGCATTCTCCAGGTCGTGGGTGAGCAGCGCACGCTCGGCATCGACATCCGCGGCGATGTGGTGCGTCACGGCGCCGGTATAGGAGCTGATGCCGACGCTGCGATCAAAGGTGGCGTCGCCCAGCCAGACCGGGCGATCTTCCTGCCCTTTGTCGAGCACCCGCCACAGCCGGACGTGATGGCGCTGGTCCGGACTGACGCCCGACGGCTTTTCGAAAGCGAGATCTTCGCGGCGACCGAGATAGATCAGCGGCGAAACTGGTGCGGTTCGATAGGGGCGATCGAGCAGCACGCTGCCGACGATTTCGATCGACGATTTCAGCGTGATCGGATCGGCCGGATACCAGCCCGCGGCATGCATAGCGCAGATCACATCTCTTCTGTCGCCGATCAGGCCGACATTGATGGGATCGCCGGGAATGCCCTGGGTGGTCATCGTGGTCATCGGCATGCCGGCGAGCGACTTCTGATGCTCGTAGTGTGTCCAGAGTTCGGGCAGCAAGAGATAGGCGATGCCGCCATAGATGGTCGCGGCAAGCACGGTCAGCCGCAACGCGCGATAGACACGGCTACGGCGCTGCTGCTCGGCGATGGGATGGGTGTCCGACGGATCCAAGATGTCGCTCATGGGGAATCGTGCGCGGACCCTGCCACGTCAGCGCCGCGATGTCATCGCCGAGCCAGCCGATCAGCGGCGTGTCTCGCGGCACCCGGCGGCTTCGGCTTCTTCTTTAGAGCAAAACCAACGAGTGCCCTTGGCCACTCGCATCTTGATCTTGGCATACCAGCGGCTTTCCGGCGTGTGATAAATGCAGACGCCGGCGCGATTGACATTTCCCTTGATGCGGCATGTCGGAGAGGGGGCCTTCGCGCCGGACGCCGACGCGAACAGGATCGGCAGCGTCTCGCCGGTCGGCTTGATGGCGCCGAGGGTTCCGGCTTTCTTGTTCCGCACGCGCCAGTCCGAAGGCGCGATGAAAGCTCCGGCCCATAGCCCCGCCTGTGTCTCGCGTGCAGCCATCTGGTCCGCATCGTGAGCGTGGGAGTGGCGCGCATCCGCCAGCGCCCAGCCACTCTTGATCAGCCACTGGCCGACATCCTCGCCGCCTGCGTCGCATGTCGCGACCGAACGACCGAAGCGATCGGTGCGTTGCGAACGGCACGTCCAGGTTTTGTCGCTCGTTCGCGCCACCAGCGCGTCTCGGGCCGCAGCACCGCAATTCCAGCGTTCGCCGGCAGCGTTGAGGCACAATTGATCCACACCAGGAGCGTCGGAGCCAGCCAGGCGAATGCGCGTGTTCCCGATGGTGAGCTGATTGGCGTCGCGAATTTTTGGAATGCCGGTGACGTCTGCAGCCGCTGCCAGCGTCGGCAGACTAGAGACGATCAAGAGGGAGAGGCAGAACAGACGAAACATGCGCATATGGCTCGAGATTACAGCATCATGACAACAATCTTGAGAGAGTGCCGTCATTTCGTCGCAGACGCCAGTGCGTGACAGATAGATCGTCTCAACTCCTTGCGAGCGATGCAGTCATCGCCCTTGCATCCTTCGTCGCACCACAGACAGGCCCATCAGCACGAAAGCCGAAGTGACTTCGGAACCGCCGACCAGAATGCGCGTCGGTGTCTTCATTTTGTTCCATTCATAGGCCTTGAACGGCCCCTTGCGACCGCCTTCGCCTTGGCTTCGTACGATGCATTGTAAAGCGGGGGAAAACAGCGCGATGTCGCCACCGAGATGACCGAGCGCAATCAGCGCAAGTGCTGCGTCGAACGCGTTCATCTCGCGAGCCATGAGCTCGTTGACGACGTAGCTCAGAATACGCGACTTGATGAATTCAAACGTATCGTCAGAGTCGAGTTGGCGCTGCGCCTCGTGGGGCAAGGCGCGCAAAGCCGCGTAGCAACGCCCGAAATAGGCGCAGTAAAGTTCCGGCAGATAGTAGATATGCGACTTCGGATCGGCAAACCCGCCGGATTCCACGAGACGGCGCTGAAAGCCGATAATCCGCCGCACGGTCTCCAGCCGCTTCGGAGTCTCCAGAACCTGCCAGCGCATGCAGTTGCGGAACGAGACTTCCAGCACGTCGAGACTCAAGGTCGGATCGAGGTCGTTGCCGAAAGGGCGTTCGCCGGCAAGATTGTCGATCCAGGTGACGATGGCGCCGTCGTAGCTGACATGGTCGTTGATCGGCACCGTGACGAGCGGCTCGTTGATTCCTTCATTCGTCTGATAGCCGGCATAGAAGTCCAGCAGCGGCTGATCGAGGATGGGATTGCTCGAGCCGGCCTGCGTCGCCGCCGAGAAGGCGCAAGCGGTGGTGTCGCAATCCGGCACATAGATGCCAAAGCCGAGATCCTGTTTGATCTGTCTGAAGAAGCGGCTGAAGCGCGGATGCGGCGGCGGCGCCAGCGCGGTGATGACATTGACCAGGCTGCCGTCATGCGACCTGACCTCCTCACGCGAGGTGACGAGGCAGAATTCGATCATCGCATCGATGGCACGGCGCGATGTTGAAGTCTGTGTCTCGGTCGGCAACCCGGTCTCGCGGAATGCCAACAGTGCCTCGATGAAAAACGCGTCGTAATAGGCCGAGCGATGGCGGATCTGCACCGGCTCCCACATCGGTTCGGCAAAGCCGGTCCAGGCCGGATTGATGACATTTCCGGCCGGCGAGCGCGCGATGAAGATGCGGGCGAGCGTGAACAGCAACGTCGCATTCTTGTAGCCGCGGGCGTTGAGCCCGGTGAGCGCCATCAGGAATTCGCGCCCGTGCATGTCGGGATCGCCGATCAGGTTGAAAGCGGCATAGGTCGGAATGAAGCCGTTTTTGTCGAACGATTCGAGCAGATGCCTGCCGCAACTGCGTATCAGGTCGTCGATTTCGCCTAGCGACGGTGCGGTTCCGGTGGCCGTGACCTTCGGCGGTGTCGGATGCTGCGATGTCACGGTGTCGAGCAGCTCGGCCACTGGCCGACCGATAGCTGCCCAATCCGGTTCGGCGTCGTCCCGAGCGGCGATTAAGGCAGTCTTTAGGGCCTTGTAGCGGTCGGGTTCACGCAGTTCGGGCAGCCCGGCCCGCCGGAGGAATAGCCGGAGTGCCGGATTACCGAGGGCCGTATTGTAAAATCGGGAAATATGGGCGTCGCCTGTGCCGGGGCGTCGCAGGATAGGGTCGCACAGATCGTACAGGGTCGGTCCGTTCTTCCGTGCGGTCAGGGCTTCCAGGGCTGCACGGGCCATACAGGTCACGGTCATGGAGCGTCTTTCGGTCAGGCGTCTACGCGCGTCTCAAACCAGCCGCCGCCGATGCGCCGAAACCTCGAAGCCACCTGCAAGGCATTGAAATCGAGCACGAAACGAACCGGAATACAATCAGCAGAGGGGATGGCGAGGGTTCCAATACGTCAGTAACTCTGTCTTAAATGGAGTCCTTTACCCGTTGCCGGGTCGATCCCGACGGGTTAACAGCAGGTTCGTTGCAGCGCCGCAAATTGAGCGCATTTAATGCTCATGGCTTCGGCACTCCTTCAAACCTCGTCAGGCATCCGCGCGACCTAATGCACGCGCTTGGATGATGAGCAGGAAACGACGCATGAACGTATGGCAGTTTCGCGTATCCCGGCGCTCGATTACTTTGGCCGTGGCTTTTGCCGGTCTGGTATCGCTGGCGCTCGGCGCCCACGCCGCACTGAACAAGCATGTGCTGGATTCCGCACGCTCCGCCATCGGTCTCAAGACGACTGAGGCCGTCCCAAACAATGCGCGTCTCGCCCTCGTGATCGGCAATGGCCACTATCCCGATGCCGGCTCTCCGCTGCTGCAGCCGATCAATGATGCCCGTGCCGTGACTCATGCGTTGCGCCAGGACGGCTTCGACGTCGATGTGATCGAAGACGCCACGCGTGACGACATGGCCCGCGCAGTCGCGCGGTTGAAGGACAAGATCCAGCCCGACAGCACTGTGATGCTATATTTCGGTGGCTATGGCGTTCAGGTCGGCCGCCAGAGCTTCATGATCCCGGTCGATGCCGCGATCTGGCGCGAGGGCGATGTGCGTCGGCAGGGCGTCAGTGTTGAGACCGTGCTGGATGCGATGACGGAGCGCGGTGCCCAGGCCAAGCTGGTGGTGCTCGATGCGTCCCGCCGCAATCCGTATGAGCGTCGCTTCCGCGCCTATTCACGCGGCCTCGCGCCCATCGATGTGCCGGAGAAGGCGCTGATCCTCACATCGGCAACGCCCGGCAAGGTCGCCTATGATGCCGATGGCCAGAACAGCCTGCTCGCCACCGAACTGCTGAAGAACCTGCAGACGAAGCCGGCCAGCGCCGAGGCCGTGTTCACGAACACCCGCGCCGCCGTCACCCGCGCATCGGATGGCGACCAGGTCCCTGCGGTTTCATCGTCGCTGGTGGACGAAGTGAAGTTCGGCGCCGCTGCGGCAACGCGCGCCGGCAGTTGAGGGCGCTGCCGCCCACAGGCCGCATTATTTCCCGGCACCGACCGTGACCGGATTCACGGCATCGCCCTCGCGCAACAGCGCGCCGGCGCGCGCAACGACGATATCACCTTCGTTCAGTCCCTCGCGAATCTCGACCTGACCGCCAGACAACAGCCCGACTTCGACGCGCCGCGTTTCGACGCGGTGGCGACGCACAACCTGCACGACCGTGCCGCCGGAGGCGTAAAGAACGGCGGTCAATGGCAGGCCGATGCCGCAGCTCTCTCCCGTTTTGATCGTCGCGCGCGCATAGGAGTTGGTCATCAGTCGCCGCGCTGAATTGAGCGCGATCACCACCTGACCCAGCTGGCTGTTCGGCTCCACCGACGAGGCGATGCGGCGCACCTTGGCGTCGAGGTCGCCGAGCCCGATCACCTTGACCTTGGCGGATTGATCGACCTTGAGCTTCGGCAGGTCGCGGGTTGGGACCTGACCAACGAAGTCGAACTCATTGCGCGAAATGATGCTGAACAGCGCTTCACCGCGGGGCGAGGCGATGGTGCCGACCACCGCCGTCGATGCGCTGACGAGGCCGGCAGCCGTTGCCTGCAGCTGGATCGACGTGCCGTCGGGCGACGTCAATTTGGCGAGGATCTGCCCGGCGGTGACGTTGTCTCCGGCATCGACCAGGACTTCGGCGACCTTCAGGCCGGGCCGTTCGGGCCGGATCGAGATTTCCTCGCGCGGCAACAACAGGCCGGACACATCGACCGTATCGGCGAAGCACTGTTTGGATGCAGAGAGCACCGTAACGGTGGCGCCCTTGAAGAGATCGGCATCGTCCGCTGCTAGGCTTGGCGTGGCGACGCAGATCGCAGCCGCCAGCAGAGAGCGCTTGAGCAAGGCCGTCGTCCGTTGCGCGATGACAGGATGCGCCGCGATCATCGGTCTGCCCTCCCATGGTCGGTCGGTGCATGGTCGCGGTCTTCCTCGCCGCTGGAGACCAAAAGCTTGCGACCGTAGCGCGAGGCGAGATTGCCGACATCGTCCATCATCATGAACATCGCCGGCACGAACACCAGCGACAGCGCGGTGGAGAAGATCAACCCGCCGATGATCGCCAGCGCCATCGGCGATCGGAATTCGCCGCCGGCGCCCCAGGCCAGCGCGGATGGCATCATGCCGGCCGCCATGGCGATGGTGGTCATGATGATGGGCCGTGCGCGCTTCATGCCGGCATCAATGATCGCGACCTCCCGCGGCTTGCCTTCACGGATGGCCTCGATGGCAAATTCCACCAGCATGATGGCGTTCTTGGTCACGATGCCCATCAGCATCAGGATGCCGATCCACACCGGCGTGGTGAGCTGTTTGCCGGTCACCAGCAATGCCATGATGGCGCCGCCGATCGACAACGGCAACGAGAACAGGATGGTGATCGGCTGCAGGAAGGTGCCGAACAGCAGCACCAGCACCGCATAGACCATCATCAGACCGCCCGAGATCGCGGTGGCAAAGCCGTCGGCGAGTTCGTTCAGGCTCTCGGCGTCGCCGGACTGCTTGACGCTGACGTTCTTCGGCAGGCTCTTCATCACCGGCAGCTCGTAGATCTTCTTCAGCGCATCGCCGAGCGCGGCGGTGCCGACGAGATCCGCGGCCACCGTGGCCTGTCGTTCCCGGTCGTAGCGGTTGATGCTGGTCGGTCCCTGGTCGAGCTTGATGTCGGCAACGACGGACAAGGGTACGCCACCGCGCCCGCCGCCAAGCGGCACCCGCAATTGTTCCAGCAATTGCAGGTTCGATCGCGCGCTATCTTCGAGCTGCACGCGGATCGGCACCAGACGATCACCGGCGTCGAATTTAGCCAATGCCGGGCCGACGTCGCCGATCGTGGCGACGCGAATGGTCTCCGACAGGCTCTCGGTGGAAACGCCGAGCCGCGCGGCCAGATCGGCGCGCGGCAGCACGCGCAATTCGGGCCGGTCGAGCGAGGTTTCCGAGATCACGTTGGCGATCAGCGGAATGCGCTTCATCTGCGTCGCCAATTCGTTGGCGACGTTGCTGACGATATTGATGTCGGGGCCGGTGACGACGAGCGAGATGGCGCGCAGCCCGTTCTCGTCGAGGAACCAGTACCGGATGTCGGGAACACTTTGCAGTTCCTCGCCGATCGCAAGTTCGAGCTCCCGCTGCG
>JAPLPC010000031.1:16719-22402 GCA_026400425.1 Hyphomicrobiales bacterium
GCACCCGGCCGCCATCCACGAACACGCTCTTGATCTCCGGCCGCTTGCGCAGTCGCTGCACAATCTGCTCGGTGGTCTTCTCGGTAAAGGAGAGTTGCGAGCCCGGCGGCAGCTCCATCGCCATCAGCGAACGTGCCGTGTCCTGGGCCGGCAGGAAGCCCTGGGGTAGTAGTTTGATGCTCAGGATCGACAGCGCAAAGACCGCGAGACCGATCAGGACCGTCCGGTAATAGTGCTTCACCGACAGGGTAACGAGCCTGTTATACGTTTTCAGGATGCGCCCGGGCGGTGGATCGTCGTGCTTGTGGTCCTTCAGGAAATAGGCCGCCAGCACCGGCGTGACAAATCGCGCGGCAAGCAGCGAGAAGAACACCTGTACCGAGACGGTGATGCCGAACTGCTTGAAGAACTGCCCGGCGATGCCCGACATGAAACTCGCCGGCGCGAAAATGGCGATGATGGTCAGGCTGATGGCTATTACGGCGAGGCCGATTTCGTCAGCCGCTTCGAGTGCCGCACGGTATGGCGATTTGCCCATGCGCATGTGGCGCACGATGTTCTCGATCTCGACGATGGCATCGTCGACGAGGATGCCGGTCGACAGGGTGATCGCCAGAAAACTCACGAGGTTGAGCGAGAAGCCGAGCAGGTCCATCACCCAGAAAGCCGGGAAGATCGACAGCGGCAGCGAGATCGCGGCGATGACGGTGGCACGGAAGTCGCGCAGGAACAGGAAAACCACGATCACGGCGAGCGTGGCGCCCTCGAACAGCGTGGCCATGGCGGCGTCGTAATTGCCCTTGGTGAAATCCACGGAGGTGTCGATCAGTTTCAGATCGACGTCCGGATAAGCCTCCTTCAGCGTGTCGATGCGCTTCTGCACGGCTTCCGCAACCACCACATCGCTGGCGCCCTTGGAGCGCTTGATGCCGAGTGCCACCACCGGCTCGCCATTGAGGCGCGCAAAGGTGCGGCGGTCGGCGATGGTGTCGGTGACGGTGCCGAGGTCTTCCAGTCGCACTTCGCCGCCGGATGGCAGGCTGATCATGGTGCCGGCCAGTTCGTTCAGCGTCTTGGCGCCGGCAAGAGTGCGGATCGCCTGATCGTTCTTGCCGATTTCCGCGCGGCCGCCGGCGAGATCGACATTGGTGCCGCGCAGCCGGCGCGACACGTCCACCGCCGTCAGGCCAGCGGCTTGCAGGCGATCGGGATCGAGCGAAACCAGTATTTCGCGCTCGACACCGCCGATGCGCTCGACCTGTGCGACGCCGCGCACGCCTTGCAGCGCGCGCTTCACGACGTCGTCGACGAACCACGACAACTGCTCCGGCGTCTTGCCAGGCGAGATGGCGGCATAGGTCACGATCGGCAGGCCGATGACGTCGACGCGCTGGATCAACGGCTCGTTGACGTTTTGCGGCAGGTTGGCGCGAACGCGGGTGACGGCGTCCTTGATGTCATTGAGCGCCCGGTCGGTATTGGTTTCGAGCGCGAATTGCACCGTGGTCACCGACAGGCCATCGGTAATGGACGAGGAAATATGCCGGACACCCTCGACGCCGGATACGCCGTCTTCGATCGTCTTGGTGACTTGCGCTTCGAGTTCGGCCGGTGCCGCGCCGAACTGCGCCACCGCGACCGAGATCACGGGAATGTCCGCGCTTGGTAGCCGCGTGATGGCCAGTTTGGTGAAGCTGACCCAGCCCAGCAACAGCAGGATGATGGAGAACACGACCGAGGGCAGCGGATGGCGGATCGACCACGCCGAGATATTCATAGCCATTTAGCGCACCCGCGAGCGATCGATATCATCGACAAAAATAGTCTGGACCTTGTCGCCGTCATGCAGCGACGTCCCCGCGTCGGCAACGACGATGTCACCGACATCGACGCCTTCGAGGATCTCGGTGGAATTGTCTGAGACAAGGCCGACCTTGACGCGACGGGTCTCGATCACATTGCCCTTCACCAGTTGCACGGTGAAGTGCTCGATCGCCGAACGCGGGACGGCGATGCCGCAGCTGCGCCGCGCATCGATATTGGCGCGCGCGAACATGCCGACTTTGATCGAGGGATTGGGAGCCAGCGACAGCCGGACATGCCCGAGCTGGGTGGTGCGATCGATCTGCGGCGATACCACTCGCACCTTGCCGAACAGATCGGCGTGCCCGTCCCGGCTGATCCGCGCGGTCGCGCCGGGATTGAGCTTGAGGATATGGATGCTCGGCACTTCGGCATCGAGTTCGAGCTGATTGTTGATCGCGATCTTGAACATCGGCCCGGCCTGGGGCGATGCGGGGGCGCCGGCCTGGGTCTGTACGGTGGTGACAAGGCCGGCAGCGGGCGCGCGCAGCGGCACCGGTCGCGCATTGCCGACGGAAGGTGGCGGGATGAGCCGTGCAAGTTCCTGGTTCTCGGTGACGATATCACCTTCCTTCACCAAGACCTCGGCCACACGTGAGCCTTCGGTCTCGACGCCCACCTGCGCTTCGCGTCGCGGCACCACGAAGCCGGTAACCCGCACCTGATCGGAGAAGCAGGCGTTGGTGGCCTTGGCCACGGTGACGATTGCGCCGTTTGCAGTTCCGCTCGGGGCGGGTTCCGCGGCGATGGCGGCTGTCGCCAGCGCCATGATGGCAAGCGCCGGAGCGAAACGGGCGGGGGCCTTCATGATCTCATAGGTCCACTTGGGCTGGCGGGGCGGCTGGATAGGTCAATCTATACGGGATGCCGCCGATCGCCAAAGCAAACAGCGCTCCGCGTGTCGTCGGAACGCCGTTATGGGCGGCCATGGAACGCTGAGCCCGTCACTGCGTCGAGGCGGTCGCCTTGTTGGCCATATTCACCACTTGAACGCGGCGATTGGTCGGATCGGTCGGAGCGAGGCCGCTCTTCGGCTTGGTCTTGCCATAGCCGACGGTCACCAGATCGGCGCCGGCGAGCCCGAACCGTTCGACCAGAAAGCGCTTGATCGCATCCGCGCGGCGTTCCGAAAGGTCCTGATTATACTCTTCGCCGCCGACGGCATCGGTATGGCCGGCGACCACGAAGGTCGAGCCTTTCAGTTCGGGGCTGCTCAGCGCCTTGCCCAGCGCCTGCACCGACGGCAGCGAGCGCTTGCTGACCGTGGCCGAATTGTAGTCGAAGTTGATCTCGAGATCGATCGCCGGCTTGGTCTGCGCGATGGCAGAGATTTGCTCGCGCTCGCCCAGCGAGAGTGATCGGGTGCTGCGGTTGCGAAGCGAATCCATGAACTTGCCTTCGGCGGCGGTCACGGCTGGCTCAGCGGGAGGCGCCATCGAAAGGCCGCGGGTAAGCGGTTTCGCCGGCGCCAGCGCCCGGAGAATCTGGTCGGAGGTTACGCTCTCGGCAGCGACTGCAGCCGTCGTGAAAGCCATGGCGGCGCCTGCCATGAAGGCCGCGCCCGCAAAAAAGGCTGTGCGAAGGGCTTTGCCACCGAAAAAGAAGGACGATCTTACCATGAAAGCACCTTTGTTTCTGGTCCCCGCAAGAAGCGGACTGAACTGATGTCGTTTTCAGGCCGGCGCGACAGGGTCTCGGGCCCGTGTCCAATAGTGTCCCCCTGCGCGCTGCGGGTTCAAACGGATGCCGGCGCCAGCAAAAAGATGTGTCGTCCAGGCGGGCACAGGCGCGGTCAGCGAACGCCGTAGCCGGCGAATTCCTTGACGATGTCCGGGTCCATCGCCTTGGCATTGTTGATGTCCAGTTCGGCTTCGGAGGTTTGGCCGAGACGTTGCTTAGCAATGCCCCGGCCATAGAGCGAGGATGTCAGCTGCGGGTTGATCTTCAGGGCCGTGTCGAAATCGGTGATCGCGTTCTTGCTCTGGCCGTTTTTGAGATTGACCAGCCCACGGCTGTCCAGCGCATCCACGAAGTTCGGCCGCAGCCGCAGCGCCTCATTGCAGTCCTTGAGCGCGCCGGACAGATCGTCGGTCACGGCGCGAACGAAACAACGATTATTATAGGCCTCGACATCCTTCGGGCTGAGCTTGATGGCCGCGTCAAAATCCTTCAGTGCGGCGAAATAGGCGCCCTTGCTGGCATAGACCTGGCCGCGCCGATACAGCGCGCCGACATCTTCGCCATTCTCGTTGATCTTGACGTTGAGCGTTTTCACGGTCGGATCGTCTGCCAGCGCGAGCAGAATTTTGTTCTCGTCGCGCGGTGCTTCGGAGGCCGGTGGTGGCGCCGTCACGACGGCGGGCGCGGGCGCGGGCGCAGGGGCGGGAGCAGGCGTCAGTGCCGCGGGTTGTGAAGCCGTCGGGTGCGGTGCCGGCACGGGCGGCGCCGTGGCGGGCGCAGGCGCGGCGGGCTCGGGGCGTGGTATTGTCGCGGGCGCAGGCGGCGTAGCCGCAACCGCCGTCGATGTCGGGCCGGACGTAAACGCAAAATCCTCAGCCAGCGACGACGAAATCCACGGCACCTGCTCGCTGCGTGAGGCACGCGTGACACTGACCCGGGTGCGGTTCAGCGCCTGCTCGGCGGTGAGGCCGGGAACCTTGATTTCCTTGATCAACTCGGCAGCGAAAAGGCTGCGGTCGGTGCCGGCATCGCTGACCACCGAGCTGAGTGCGGCGGAATACATCACCAGCGTATTGCTGGGCGCAATGACCGGCGCCAGGCCGGCCGAGAAGCTGCGGAACCGGCGCTCGAACGGATTGCGGCGCGATGCATCCAGCAGCGCGATCTTCACACCGGCGCCGCGTCCGTTGAGTTCATTGAGGACCGTCTCAAGGCTGAAGCCGTCACGGCGCACGTCGGCTTCGGTCCAGATCTGCGCATCGACCGGGATCATGTAGCTCTGCCGCGACGACTGGATGCCATAGCCGCTGAAGAACACCAGCGCTACCGTGCCCGGCTTCACCTTCGCATACAGCTTTTCCAGCGCACGACGCATGCCGTCGCTGCCGAGATTCTCGCCGGTCTCGACCTCGAAGCCGACGCGTTTCAGCTCGGCCGCGATATCGCGCACGTCATTGATGGGTTCCTTGAGTGGCGCCTCGGCATCCGGGTATTTGGCATTGCCGATCACCAGAGCGACCCGCAGTGCGCGCTCCTGGGCGTCGGCTTGCGATGCCATACCAACGGAGAGCGCGAGCAAGGCGATCAGCGCAAATCGAATCGTCATCATGAGCGGTCCAGCACGAAAAGACGCAGCAACGACCCCGCGCCGCGGCGACCATAATCCACGGACTCTGGATTATCAAACCGCGCTGCCATGGCTGCCACGCGCGATTGGCATCGTGCTGCACCGCGCGCCAGTGCGTCCTGGTTCGCTGTCGTCGCGATCATTCCGACGGCCGCAACGATTTGATTTCTGCGGGCGAAGCGGGCCTTGTAGGGCAATAAGAGAAACGCGGGACGAAACCATGACGCCAGTCTACGAGATCTTTGCCATTCGCTACGCCACCATGACGGCGCGGACACCGGCGATGAACTATCTGTCGCCCGACCCGCATGAGACGACGGCGGCCGATCTGGATTACTTCGTCTGGCTCATTCGCGGCGGCGGCCGGGATATCCTCGTCGATACCGGCTTCAACGAGGCAGCGTCGCTGCAGCGCAAGCGTACGCTCGCCGTCAATCCGGCCGATGCGCTGGCGCAGTTCGGGGTGGTGGAGTTCCACGCCTGGGGCAGCCACCTGACGCATCTCGACCAGCC
>JAPLPC010000600.1 GCA_026400425.1 Hyphomicrobiales bacterium
ATCGACGGTACGGCGGCGACATAGAGCAGATTGGCTCGCGCGGCCTGCGCGAAGATCGGCGGCGCATCGCCGGTGTAACCGAAATCGACATTGCCGGTATTGATCGCCTCGAGGATCGGCGGCCCGAACTGGAATTCGACCCAGCGAACCTCAATGCCTCTGGCCTTGAAGATCTTCTCCAGCGTGCCGCGCTGCTTCACCGCGGGAAAGAGACCAGCTTTCTGAAAACCGATGCGGATCTCCTTCGGTTGATCCGCGGCCGGCGCCTTGCTGGTGAATTGCGACAGCAGCAACGTCGCAGCTATAGCGGCCAGGACAGCGCGTCTCGACTTCGACATTTTGTTCGTGCTCCGAATGCGTCTTGCGCCCGATGCGCCGACGTGATGCGGAACGCTACAGGCGATCGCGGAGATTGTGCTTTCAAAGGTGAGCAAAGGTCGGCAAGATTTGCGATCCCGCGCGCGGCGCCAAGAGCAGCTTTCATCTCCGACCGCAGACAATTATTCCGTCGCAAATGGCGATGGCACGGCCGTCAGAGAACGTTTGGCTCCGCACTTCGCCATACGGAGAATGCCTGTAGCGCTGCCCTCATAACTACAGTCGGCCATTTCATTGACTGCAACCGGCTGCTTTCGCACTTTTGCGTATCTTCATTTGGTACTTGCAATGCGGCGTCATCATGCTCCCGATCCTTCTCTCGCATTTCCTCAATCGCTATCTGCGCCGACGCACCAAGGCGATGCAGATGGCCGCGCTGGCGACCATGCTCTCGACCTCCTTCGCCTGCGCGCAGACTTCGGACACGGTCCGGATCGGCTTCCAGAAATCATCGACGCTGATCGCGGTGTTGAAAACCAACGGCGAACTTGAGAAAGCGCTGCGCCGCTCGGCGTAGAGATCAGCTGGCACGAATTCACCAGCGGCATCGATGCCGCCACCATCGAGGAGGCCAACACCCACCGCTCCTACAAGCTCGGCGCGGTGCGCCAAAGCCGGCCTCTCCGAACAGCAAGCCATCGCGGACGCCTTCCTGGCGGAGAAGCTGATCCCGGTGAAGGCCGATGCAGCGATCTGGTCGCCACCATCCAATTGAGACGGCAGCGGCGAGGTGGCACAGCCCGCGGGTTTGACTCCCGGCGCACCTGCGATAGGCTGAGCAAAGGCACGGTGCCTTCGGATCGAGGGGCATGAATATTTTGGCGATCGCAGCATTGCAGGTTTTGTTCGCTCTCGTCACGCCGGCGATAGCCCAGTCGCCGACAAGCTTCGAGATCGCCGCCCGCTCCCGTGGCACGCCCGACATCCCCGGCCTCAACATGGTCTGGCTGGTGCCGTGGACCGATCTCAAGCACGCCCGCGACTGGCGCAACATCGTCGTGCATCAATCGGAAGGTGCGGTCGGCTCGGCCTTCAGCAACGCCGTGGCGCAGATGAAACGGCAGAACCGCAAGGGCGTCACGATCTGGGTCGAGACCGACGGCACGGCCTATTGGTCCACGGCCGAATGGGCCGTCCCCAACCATCTGCGCGACGGCAATCGCAACGACAACAAATACATCGACAACTCATCGACGTTTCAGCAGATCGACAACGACTCCACGATCGGCGTCGAATTCGTCGGCAACTATCCGAACGTGCGCAAGCCGCCGACCGAGGCGCAGATCGCCGCATGGCGCGTGCTGGTCCGCGTGCTGCAGACCCGCTACGACATCCCGAGCGAACGCGTGTTCGCGCATAACTGGATCGACTACAAGGATCGCCGCTATTGCGAAGGCTGCGAGCTGGCCCGCATCGCGCGCACCCAGGGCATCGACAACGGGTTCGAGACGGCGCAGCAGGTCGACAAGGGGCAGTAGGCCCGCTCTGCTGTTAGCCCGCTCTGCTATCACGGCCGTCATTGCGAGGAGCCCTTGCGACGAAGCAATCCAGTTTCTTCTTGTGGCCTTCTAGATTGCCGCGTCGCTTCGCTCCTCGCAATGACGACTGATAGTTCGGTATTGACTACGTCCCTACCCGCAGCGCCGCGCCGCGCTTGCGCAGCAAGGCGATCACCGACAGCGCCGTGATGCGGCCGGTCTTTGGATTGTCGGAGGGAATGTTCTCGATCTGCATCGAGAACCTTGCCGAATCCGAATCCACCTCGACGCGATGCACGTTGCGGGTCAGCGCGGGATCGGCCCAGATTTCGAGCGTCGTTGCATCCGGCCCGATGCCGGCGAGCGACAACGCAACGGCGACGTTGAGATTGGCGGGAAATCCCTTCGCCGCCTCGCGCGCCGTGCCTTCGAAAATCTTCATCGGCTCGGTGATGCCGTCGATGTCGATGTTGTTCTCGACGATATACGGCGCACCCGCGAGCCCCTTGACCGGCTTGCGCGTCACCATCCGTACCGAATGGATCTTGCCCTCGGCCGCGGCGGTCACCGCATCCAGGCCGATCAATGCGCCGGTCGGCACCACGATCTGGCCGCCATGGGCTTTGGCGAGCACGATCAGATCGTCGTTGAACAGCAGCGCGCCCGCGCTCAGCACGATCGCGGTCTTGCCCTTGGCCACGAACGGGCGAACGATGTCAGGCAACAGATGTGCCGGCGCGCATTCGATCACGATATCGGCAACCGCTTCGAGATCTGCGATCGGCAACAGCGGCGGCTTGTTGCTGAGCTTGGCGAGGAAAGCCGCGTGCTTGTCCGGATTTTGCACCGAGATCGCGGCCAAGCTCAGGCCATCGATCCCGCGGTCGAGTTCTTCGACCACCTTCTGCCCGATGCCGCCCAAGCCGACCACAGCGACCCGCGCCGCAGGTGCTATTTCATTGCTCATCTTCGCCATTCCGTCTCACGCCGGCATGATCGCCGTCTGCTCTTTTTGTCGCAGCCGCGCCCCAATGTCCAATGCGGTCACGCTGAGGCCTCATGTCCGCTGTCATTGCGACGCGGCCAGCGCTATCTCTCAGGCAACCGGTTAGACAGGAGTTGTAGTGTCCCATCGTTTCACGCGCCGTCATCTGGTCGGAGGCACGGGCGCCCTCGCCGCCGGTCTCGCGATTTCCCCGGCACGCACGCAACCAGCGGCTATCGCGCAGTCGGGCGGCAATCCCCGAGCGTTTCCGCCGAATTTCGTCTGGGGCACCGCGACGTCGGCCTACCAGATCGAAGGGGCGGTCGATGCCGAAGGCCGTGGCCGCTCGATCTGGGACACTTATACGCGATTGCCGAACAAGATCCGCGACCGCAGCAATGGCGACCGCGCCGTCGAGCATTTCCAGCGCTACAAGGAAGACATCGCCCTGATGAAGGAGCTGGGCACCACGGCCTATCGCTTCTCGATCGCATGGCCGCGCGTTTTTCCCGACGGCCTCGGAACGCCGAACCCGAAAGGTCTCGATTTCTACAATCGCCTGATCGACGAACTGCTGAGCAACGGCATCACCCCGTACGCGACGCTGTATCACTGGGATCTGCCGCAGGCGCCGCAGGAACGGTTCGGCGGCTGGGCGTCACGCGAGACATCAAAAGCGTTTGGCGATTACGCAGGCCATGTCGCCAGACATCTCACCGATCGCGTGAAGCACATCTTCACCATCAACGAATGCGCGACCTTTGTGGATTTCGGCTATGGCGTCGGCCCGATCGAACTGGCGCCCGGCATCAAGTCCACGCAGAAAGAACTCAACCAGATTCGTCATCATGTCGCGTTGGGCCATGGCCTCGCGGTGCAGGCAATCCGAGCCCAGGGGCGTCCGGGCACCGAAGTCGGCCCTGCGGAGAATCTGGCATCCTGCATCCCGGTGGTCGAGACGCCGGACCATATCCGCGCCTCCGAGATCGCGACCCGCGAGATGAATGGCGGCTATCTCACGCTGATGATGGAAGGCCGTTACACCGATGCCTTCCTCGCTTACGCTGGCGCTAATGCGCCCGTCTTC
>JAPLPC010000172.1:0-6310 GCA_026400425.1 Hyphomicrobiales bacterium
GCCCGGCGCATGCCGGGTATCCACGCCTTCGCCGCCAGAACCGAAGACGTGGATGGCTGGGACAAGCCGGGCCATGACGAGCTGCAAACTTGCAACCGGAATCCCACCCATGTCGCGCATTGCCTATGTCAACGGTCGCTACGACAATCTGAGCGACGCCGCCGTCAACGTTGAGGACCGCGGCTACCAGTTCGCCGATGGAGTCTATGAGGTCTGCGAGATCGTCGGCGGCAAGATGGTGGATTTTCCGCGCCACATGACGCGGCTGGAGCGCTCGCTGCGAGAACTCCGCATCGCTATGCCGATGGCGCTGACCTCGCTGAAGGTCATCATGCAGGAAGTCGTGCGGCGCAACCGCATCAGCTATGGCATCGTGTATCTGCAGGTCACCCGCGGCGTCGCCCATCGCGATCACGGTTTTCCCTCGCCGGACGTGAAGCCGAGCGTGGTCGTCACCGCGAAATCGCTGAACTTTGCCAAGAACCAGATGGCCGCCGAACGCGGCGTCAAGGTCATCACCACGGCGGAAAACCGCTGGCCCCGCGTCGATATCAAGAGCGTCGGTCTGTTGCCGAACGTGCTCGCCCGCCAGGAAGCCCGCGACAAGGGGGCCTACGAGGCGTGGTATGTGGACGCCGACGGCTTCGTCACCGAAGGCGCGTCCTGTAATGCCTGGATCATCACCAAGGACGGCCGGGTGGTCACCAAGAGCGCCGACCGCGGCATCCTGTCAGGCATCACCCGCGCAGTGTTGGTCGAGGTCCTGGCCTCGCTGCAGCTCAAACTCGAAGAGCGGAACTTCACGCCCGAGGAGGCCGCAACGGCCGCGGAGGCGTTCGTGTCCTCGGCAAGCCAGATCGTCATGCCGGTGATCGCCATCGACGGAAAACCCATCGGCAACGGCCAGCCCGGGCCGACCGCTCTGCGCTTGCGCGGCGAGTTCCATAAATTTGCGCACATTGGGTAATGTTTGCCGCATTTGCAGGCACGATTTCCGTGTGGCGGCTTGCCTTCACACGCCGTCTGCCGTCTAATTGACGCACCAGCGCTTCGAGGGGGATCTTTAAGCGCTCTGGTGGTCGGCGAGGCTCCAGAGAGGGCCGGCCGGACGCAATAAAAGCAACAAAACAGACACAACAGACTGTGGGATAAAAAAATGGCGGCAGACCGCGCACAAAATCTACAGGACACCTTCCTCAACCACGTTCGTAAGACCAAGACGCCCCTGACGATCTTTCTGGTGAACGGCGTCAAGCTGCAGGGAATCGTCACCTGGTTCGATAACTTTTGTCTTCTGCTGCGGCGTGATGGTCACTCCCAGCTGGTCTACAAGCACGCGATCTCGACCATCATGCCGGGCGCGCCGATCCAGTTGTTCGAAGGCGGCGAAGAGGCCTGATCCTTGCCGAAGGCACGACGCAGCACGATATGATCGTGAGCAACTGGTCGGATCACCTCCGGCGCCATGTCCGCCAGATCAACATCGAACGCTGAAAGACGCTTGATTGGAATTTCGTAGCTTCGAAGGCAATGCTGCCGACCGTCCCACGGCCGGCAGCGAAACAACCGGCCGCGTTCTCGTGGTCGGTCCCTATCTGCGCGAGCGGCGTGGCAATGCCGAGGCCTCGGCTTACGCCCATGTCCGCGACACCGACGCCCGGCTCGAAGAAGCGGTCGGTCTCGCGCGCGCCATCGACCTCGAGGTGATCGAGACCGTCGCTGCACCGCTCAGCCAGATCCGCCCGGCCACCTATCTCGGCAAGGGCAAGGTTGAGGAGATTGCCGGCGTCATCGCCGCCAACGAGATCGGCATCGTGGTGATGGATTGCGCGCTGTCGCCGATCCAGCAGCGCAATCTTGAAAAGGAACTGAAGGCAAAAGTGCTCGACCGCACCGGCCTCATCCTGGAAATATTCGGCCGCCGCGCCAAGACCAAGGAAGGCACGCTGCAGGTCGAACTCGCGCAATCGCACGGCTGGAGGCGGATCTGAAGAAGGTCCAGGCCACGCGACGCCTGCACCGTGCCGGCCGCCAGCGCGTGCCGTATCGCGTCGTCGCGTTGGTCGGTTACACCAATGCCGGCAAGTCCACGCTGTTCAACAGCCTGACCCGCGCCGATGTGCAGGCCGAGGACATGCTGTTCGCGACCCTCGATCCGACGCTGCGGGCGCTGACGCTGCCGCATGGCGGCAAGGCGATGCTGTCCGACACCGTCGGCTTCATCTCCAACCTGCCGACGCAACTGGTCGCCGCCTTCCGCGCCACGCTGGAAGAGGTGCTGGAAGCCGACATCATCCTGCATGTCCGCGACATCTCGCATGAGGACGCCGAAGCGCAGCAGAGCGACGTCGACAACGTGCTGCGCCAGCTCGGCATCGACGTCGAGGCCGGCGCGCAGATTCTCGAAGTCTGGAACAAGATCGACCGTTTCGCGCCGGAGGAGCGCGACAACCTCGCCAATATCGCCGCGCGTCGGCCGGAAGAAAGCCCGGTCTTCATGGTCTCGGCCGTGACGGGCGAGGGCGTCGACGGGTTGCTGGCCGCCATCGAACAACGCCTCGCCGCGACCCGCATCACACTCGACCTCTCCATCGACGCCGCCGACGGCGCCGGCATCAGCTGGCTCCATCGCAATGCCGAGGTGTTGGTGAAGGAGCTGCATGACGGCCATTTCGACATGACCGTGCGCGTCGATGAGACCAAGCGGGATGTGGTGATCGATCGCTTCAAGGCCGTGCTGCACGCGGCGGAGCAATAGCCTCTCCGCCGTCATTGCGAGCGCAGCGAAGCGATCCAGTCCTGCTTCATGCTTGATTGCTTCGTCGCTACGCGCCTCGCAATGACGGAGCGTTTTTCGCCTCATTCCACAACGCGTCCATCTCCTCCAGCGACGCTTGCTCCAGCGTGCGCCCTTGGGCTTTCAGCGCCTGCTCGATATAGGCGAACCGCTGCTCGAATTTCACGTTGGTCCCGCGCAGCGCCATTTCCGGATCGGCCTTCACGTGCCGGGCGAGATTGACCAGTGCGAACATCAGGTCGCCAGTCTCTTCGGCGATGTGATCAGGATCGCCGCGCTCCAGCGCCGCTTCGATTTCATCGGCTTCCTCGCGGATTTTCGCCAGCACCGCGCGCGGATCGTTCCAGTCGAAGCCGACCGTGGATGCTCTGGCCTGCAGCGCCAGCGCCTGCGCCAGCGCCGGCTGGCTGGCCTTTACGCTCGCCAGCAGCGAGGATGGCGGCACCACCTCGGTGCCCCGCCGCGCCGCGCGCTCGGCCTTCTCCTCGGCTTTGATGCGATCCCACACGCCTTTCACATGGCCCGAGGTGACGTTGCCATCGGCATCGGCGAACACATGCGGATGCCGGCGGATCATCTTCTTGGTGATCGCGGCCACCACATCGCCGAAATCGAACTGGCCCTGCTCGGAGGCCATCTGCGCGTGGAATACGACTTGCAACAGCAGATCGCCAAGCTCCTCGCAGAGATCGTCGAGATCGCCCCGCGCGATCGCGTCCACGACCTCATAGGCTTCCTCGATCGTGTAGGGGGCGATGCTGGCGAAATCCTGCTCCAGATCCCATGGGCAGCCCGTCACCGGCTTGCGCAACGCGGCCATGATCTCGATCAGGCGGGTGATATCGCGGGAAGGGGTCATGGGCGCTCCGGGGCTGTCGGCCCGGTATGCCGGAAGCAGCTGGGAAAGTCATCGGAGGCTGGGATGCAGCGCAGCGAAAACCGGGCTACAACACCCGCATGACCGACCATGCCACCTCCACAGCCCTCGTCCTGTTCTCCGGCGGCCAGGATTCCGCCACCTGCCTCGCCTGGGCGCTGGACCGCTTCGCCCGCGTCGAGACCATCGGCTTCGCCTATGGCCAGCGTCATGCGGTCGAACTCGACAGCCGTGCCAAACTGATCGACGGCATGAAGGTCATCGATCCCGCCTGGGCCGCCAGGATCGGCGACAGCCACACCCTCGACATTCCGACGCTGTCCGACATCTCCGACACCGCGCTGACCCGCGATGTGGCCATCGCCATGGGCGCCGACGGATTGCCGAACACGTTCGTGCCCGGCCGCAATCTGGTGTTCCTGACTTTTGCAGCCGCGCTGGCCTATCGCCGGGGGATTACCGACATCGTCGGCGGCATGTGCGAGACGGACTATTCGGGCTATCCCGACTGCCGCGACGACACCATCAAGGCGCTCAACGCGGCGCTCAATCTCGGCATGGCCCGAGATTTTACGCTGCACACCCCGCTGATGTGGCTCGACAAGGCCGCGACCTGGGGACTGGCGAACGACCTCGGCGGCGAGGCGCTGACCGACCTGATCCGCGAGCACTCGCACACCTGTTATCTCGGCGAGCGCGGCGCGCTGCATGACTGGGGCTATGGCTGCGGCCAATGCCCGGCCTGCGCATTGCGCGCGAAGGGCTGGCGCGAATTCAAGGCGCAAGCCATTTAGTTCAATTCGGTCAGGGCCGGGCTTGACCCGGTTATCCATCTTTGCCGCAAGCAAGAAGGTGGGTGCCTGGGTCAAGCCCGAGCATGACAGCGCCAGTGGCACAGCGCGACATTCCGTCGCAAATTCCCCGCTCGACTTGGCGCGACTCAGCTAAGCCACGCCCATGAGGAAACTGCTGCAGCGAGCACTGGCGTTACCGACGTTCGCGATGATCGCCGCTTTGCTCGTTGCGCCGAAACAAGCCTCAGCCGCCAATGGCGCCTATGCGGTGGACGCCGCTGACATCTCCGATCTCGGCTCCTGCAAGGTCGAGAGCTGGTACTCCATGGCGACGAACACCGAGTTCGCGGCCGTCGCCAATCCGTCCTGCGTGGTCGATCTCGGCAAACCCGTCGAACTCAGCGCGCTGACCAATTACAGCCGCGCCGGTGGTGACTATTCCACCACCATTGCACCGAAGGCGAAGTACAATTTCGAGCCGACGGGGATCGGCAAATTCGGCGTGTCCGTGCTCGGCAGCGCGACCTTCGATGCCGTCACCGGGCAGAGCACCGCTTTCTTTGCCGAGATCCCCGCGACCTATCGTTTCTCCGAGACCACGCGCATCAATCTCAATGCCGGCTGGCTGTGGGACCGCGTCAACGACTGGCACTATCTGACATACGGCATCGGCTTCGACTGGAAGTTCATCGACACGCTGCAATATACGGTCGAACTCTACGGGCAGGTGGGCCGCGCCGAAGTTCCGAGCGTGGTGCGGCCGCGGCTGCAGACCGGCATCCGCTATCGGCCCAACGAAATCTTCTCCGTCGATCTGATCTATGGCCGCAACATCGCCGGCGCGGACTCAAACTGGATCACCATCGGCACCACGATCCGCTTCCCGCCCCAAGGCGGCAGCAGCGGCCGCAATCCGCATTTGTGAGATCTGTGTCCCGGCTCTGCGGAGCAGCGCAAGAGCGCCGCACCGCGTCCGGGACAAGTGAGGACTTACGCCGCGAACGAATTCCGCACGGCTTCCGCATCGGCGGCACTGAGCCCAACCAGCGGAGGGCGAACGCGCATCCAGCGGTCATTGCCGTATTGCCGTGCCAGTAGCACCTTCAGCGACGGCAGTTGCGCATAGGTCGAGACAGCATTGCGGCCCGCGACGATGCGCTCCTGCGCCGCCGTAACCTCGGCCGCCTTGGACGGATCGTTGAAGCCGTTGAACACGGTGGCAAGATCGCCGCCCACCAGGTTCGACGTCGCGGTGATGCAGCCGGCGCCGCCCATCGGCAGCAGCTTGATCATCAGCGGATCGGCGCCGACCAGCACTGAAAAGCCCGGGAAGCGCTCGACGATGGCGCTCATGTTGGCGAAATCTCCGGAGGAGTCCTTGATGCCGACCACGATCTCCGGGAAGCGCTTGATCAATCGGTCGATGACGTCGAGCGAGATCGGCACCGCCGACATCTGCGGGATGTGGTAGAGCACCACGCGCAGGCGCGGATCGTTGATGCGCTCGATGATCGCCGTATAGGCATCGACGATGCCGTCATCGGAGACGCCCTTGTAGTAATAGGGCGGCAGCATCACCACGCTGTTGGCGCCATGGGCCAGCGCATGTTGGGTCAGTTCGACCGTTTCCATGATCGAGGCGACGCCGGTGCCCGGCAGCAGTTTCTTCGGCGCGATGCCCGATTTCACCACGGCTTCAAGCAGCGCCTTGCGCTCGCTGGTGGAGAGCGAATTCGCTTCGCCGGTAGTGCCGAGCATGGCAATGCCGGTGCAGCCGTCGTCGAGCAGCCGCTGGCAATGCGCGGTGAACAGGCCCTGATCGACCGAGAGGTCGGCCTTGAA
>JAPLPC010000172.1:6327-6829 GCA_026400425.1 Hyphomicrobiales bacterium
AGGTCGGCATTGAAGGGCGTGGTCGCGGCGCAGAACACGCCGGTGGGGAAGATGGCTGGCATGGGCAAGGGGTCTTTCTATCAGACGGAGAAAACGCGATGAATGTTCGGCTCTTCGAAGCTACAAACTAATTCCCTCATCCTGAGGAGCGCGCCATAGGCGCGCGTCTCGAAGGATGGCCGCAAACGGGAGCCATGACACCTCATGGTTCGAGACGGCGCTTCGCGCCTCCTCGCCATGAGGGCTGGCACGTTACGGCATGATCTGGCCGCCATTGACCTCGATGACTTGGCCGGTAATGTAGCCGCTCATGCTTTCATCGGCCAGGAACTGATAGGCGCCGACGCATTCTTCCGGCGTGCCGATGCGGCCGAGCGGGATGGTCTGGCGCGAGGCTTCGAGCTGCTCGGCGTTCGAATAGCGCTGATGGAACGGGGTCATGATGACACCCGGTGCCACCGCATTGACGCGCACATTAAACGGCGCCAGTTCCTTGGCCAGC
>JAPLPC010000083.1:0-631 GCA_026400425.1 Hyphomicrobiales bacterium
TGCTCGCCCGCCGAGAAAAATCGCACTGGCATCGGGTCGATGCGGCCGAGATCTGGCATTTCCACGCGGGCAGCGCCTTGACACTAAGGATCGCGGACCACAGCGGCGAAAGAGCGGTTCTGCTGGGAGCGGATCTAGCCACCGGCCAGCAGCCTCAGGCCATCGTTCCGGCTCATGCCTGGCAGGCCGCCGAAAGCACTGGCGACTGGACTCTGGTCAGTTGTACCGTTGCTCCCGGATTCGATTTTGCCACCTTTGAACTCGCACCACCCGGCTGGTCTCCGCCGGCGCGCTGATCATTTCCGTTTGGTGATCATGTCTTTCGCCGCGATCAGCCCGCCGCCTGCAATCAGCGCAGCGGCGATGGCAAGCGTCGCTGTCGGCTTGGCAAAGCCGGCGACAATGAGAAACGCTGTCGAGAGTACCGGCGTGGCATAGGAGGCAGCGCCCAGCACGCGAATGTCGCCGCGTTTCATGCCAATGTCCCAAACAAAGAATGCAATGCCCACCGGCCCGATCCCAAGTGCCAGAATGGCGAGCCATTGTAGCGCCGTCTCCGGCCAGATCGTTGTCTCCAGCACGAAATGGCAGACCGCTGCAAGCAGCGCGGTCACAAGACAGAAGCCAGCCA
>JAPLPC010000083.1:654-1044 GCA_026400425.1 Hyphomicrobiales bacterium
CCGAATAGCCGGCCCATACGAAGGCGGCGACGAAGGCCGCGATAAATCCGGGAATGTGCGCCGGATCGGGAGCGGCAGCAGTGTTGCCCGCGAACAGCAGGATCGTCCCGGAAAAACCGAGGATAGCGCCAATAATATGATGCGGCGCTAGCCGCTCACCGGGCAGCAGCGACGAGAGCAGCACGATCAGAAGCGGCCAGAGATAGTTCAGCAGCCCCGCTTCAGCCGGCGGCGCGAGGCGCAAAGCGAGAAAATACAGCGCGTGATAGCCGAACAGACCGCCGACGCCCACCAGCCACACCGGAAGCGGCTGCCGCAGTGCGCGAATCGCGGAGGGCCGCCAAAGCCATGTCATCGGACCGACGCAGGCGCCGACAGCGAATGTCATTG
>JAPLPC010000083.1:1059-1500 GCA_026400425.1 Hyphomicrobiales bacterium
GGCCGACAAGAGTAGCGGTGGAGGTCGTCATCGCGGATCAATGCCACTCAATCCGCGACAACGCCATATCCATCAGCAGTTCCCAACAGGTGCGAGAATGCGCCTTACTGCAGGTACTGCCCGCCGTTGATGGTAAGCGTGGAGCCGGTTACGAAGCCGGCATCATCGGACGCAAGGAAGACAACGCCTCGCGCAATTTCCTCAGGCTCGCCAAGACGGTTTGCCGGAATCTGCGGGATCACGTTTTTCTCGAGAACATCCTTCGGCACAGCCTGCACCATTTCTGTGTTGATGTAGCCCGGGCAGATCGCGTTCACGGTGATGCCGCCGCGTGCATTCTCGAGAGCCAGCGCCTTGGTAAAGCCGATATCGCCAGCCTTCGCCGCCGAGTAATTCACCTGACCGAACTGGCCCTTCTGGCCGTTGATCGATGAGATGTTG
>JAPLPC010000459.1 GCA_026400425.1 Hyphomicrobiales bacterium
CACCGTTTCCTCGATCAGCTGTGAAATGCGCATCTGATCGAACGGCGCGCCGCTGGAATTCAGCTGCGTGATCTTGGAGAGGATTTCGCGGCAGCGCTGGGCCTGCTCGCTCATGGTACGCAGATCGGCGGCAAGCTCTGGGTTCTTGTCAATGGTTTTCACCAGTTCCCGCGAGATCAGGAAAATGGTCGCCAGCGGCGTTCCCAATTCATGGGCGGCGGCGGCGGCGAGGCCGTCGATCTGGGTCAGATGCTGCTCGCGCGTCAGCACCAGTTCGGTGGCGGCGAGGGCGTCGGACAGTTTGCGCGCTTCCTCGGTCACCTGAAACGCGTAGAGGCTGGTGACGCCGATGGCGGTGATGATCGAGAACCAGACGCCGAGCAGATAGATCTGCGGCAACACCAGCGGGTCGGCCGGATCCCATGGCAGCGGCAGATGAAAGAATGCCAGCACCGTGGTGCAGGTGGCGGCGAGCACGCCGAGCGCGATGGTGAAATGCGTCGGCAGCGCGGTGGCGGAGATCAGCACCGGGGCGAGGAACAGAAACGCGAACGGATTTTGCAGCCCGCCGGTGAAATACAACAGGCCCGCCAGCTCGGTGATGTTGAGCGCCAGCAGTCCGGCGGCACTGATCGCTTCCAGCCGGTGCACCGGATTGAACAGCGTCTGCAGCACCAGATTGAGCGACGCCGACACGCCGATGATCGTCACGCAGGGAATGATGGCGACGTCATATTCGAGGCCCTGCGCCACCACGAAGATAGCGGCGAGCTGCCCTAGGGCTGCGAGCCAGCGCAGCCGCAATATCGTGTCGAGGCGCACATAGCGCCGCGGATGGCGAAAGTCGGAAGCGGAAACGTCGGTCATTTCAGGATTTTAGCGGGTTGGTGAGGCGATCACAAACGGCGGCGAGAGAGTTAGGGTGCAGCATTTGCGCGCGGCCAGTTCTTACCTCTCCCCAGCGAAGCTTCGCTTCGCACCGGGGAGAGGTAAGAACCGAGCGTCGTTGTAGATGTTCTTGAGGTGCATGCGGCTTGCCATCGCAGTCACGATGACGCAGAGAACGCCGGCAATGACCATCGATCATAACAAGCGAAGCAATCCAGCGACGAGCAGTCCGGACGCTCCGGCTGCGATCGAGGTTGCGCATCTCGTCAAGGTCTACAAGACCGAGCGGGCGGTGAACGACATCTCGTTCCGCATCGCGCGTGGCAGCATCACCGGGCTGCTTGGCGGCAATGGCGCCGGCAAGACCACGACCATTGCCATGATCATGGGGCTGGTGCTGCCGACCTCCGGCAAGGTGACGGTGCTTGGCCATGCGATGCCGGCTCAGGCGGCCGATGTGCTCGGGCGGATGAATTTCGAAAGCCCCTATGTCGATATGCCGATGCGCCTGACGGTGCGGCAGAATCTCACGGTGTTCGGCAAGCTCTATGCGGTGCGGAACCTGCGCGAGCGCATCGCGCAGCTGGCGTCGGATCTCGACCTGACCGATTTCATCGATCGCGCCAGCGGCAAGCTCTCGGCAGGCCAGAAGACGCGCGTGGCGCTCGCCAAGGCGCTGATCAACGAGCCGGAACTGCTGCTGCTCGACGAGCCGACGGCGTCGCTCGATCCGGATACGGCCGACTGGATCCGCCGGCATCTGGAGACCTACTGTCGCAGTCACGGTGCGACGATCCTGCTGGCCTCGCACAACATGCTCGAAGTGGAGCGGCTGTGCGACCGCGTCATCATCATGAAGAAGGGCCGCATCGAGGACGACGACAGCCCGGCCGGCATCCTGCAGCGCTATAATCGCACCACGCTGGAAGACGTGTTCCTCGATGTCGCCCGCGGCCGTGACCGCGAGGAGGTGCAATGAGCATCATCGGGCATAGCCGCGGCCTTGCCATGCATCGCATCAATGCGATGGTGCTGCGCTACTGGTATCTGCTGCGCTCGTCCTGGCCGCGGATGCTGGAGCTGGTCTATTGGCCGGCGCTGCAGATCATCACCTGGGGCTTCCTGCAGAGCTACATCTCGCAGAATGCCGGCTTCTTCGCGCAGGCCGGCGGCACGTTGATCGGCGCCGTGATCCTGTGGGACATCCTGTTCCGCGGCCAGCTCGGCTTCTCGATCTCGTTCCTGGAAGAGATGTGGGCGCGCAATCTCGGCAATCTGATGATGAGCCCGCTGAAGCCGATCGAATTCCTGATCTCGCTGATGATCATGAGTCTGGTTCGCCTGGCGATCGGCATCATCCCGATGGTGATCCTCGCAGCGGTGTTCTTCCAGTTCAATCTGCTCAACTTCGGCCTGCCGCTTATCGCCTTCTTCTGCAACCTGATCTTCACCAGCTGGTCGCTCGGCATCTTCGTGTCGGGCCTGGTGCTGCGCAACGGGCTCGGCGCGGAGAGCATCGTGTGGACGCTCATGTTCGGCCTGATGCCGCTGGTCTGCGTCTACTATCCGGTGGCGATGCTGCCGGCATGGCTGCAGCCGGTCGCGTGGTGTCTGCCGCCGACTTATGTCTTCGAGGGCATGCGGTCCTTGTTATTCGACCAGGTGTTTCGTGGCGACCTGATGCTCGGTGCGCTCGCCATCAATGCGGTGCTGCTGGCGGTGTCGTTCGCGGGCTTCCTGATGCTGCTGAACAGCGCCAAGCGCGCGGGGTCGCTGATCTCCGGCGGCGAGTGACAAGCGAA
>JAPLPC010000059.1 GCA_026400425.1 Hyphomicrobiales bacterium
CAAACTATCGATGCATACCGCCGCCGCTCACGAGCCTCATCAGGCATGCCTGCGCTTTCCAAAAGATGCTGGTGGGAACGTCAATATCCGCGCTGCAAAAGCCACATGCGCCCTCGTCACTGCCGGGGGCGTATGAGGTTTGCAGCCAGGCTCAATTCGCAGAAACGACCTTCAGTCCGCCCATATAGGGCTGCAGCACGTCAGGGACCGCGATCGAGCCATCCTCCTGCTGATAATTCTCCATGACCGCGATCAGCGCGCGGCCGACGGCCGTGCCAGATCCGTTCAGCGTGTGCACGAAGCGCGGCTTGCCGTCCGGCCCACGCGACCGCGCATCCATGCGGCGCGCCTGGAAGTCACCGCAGACCGAACAGGACGAGATCTCGCGGTAAGCGCCACCCTCGCCCTGCCCGGGCATCCAGACCTCGATGTCATACGTCTTCTGCGCGGCAAATCCCATGTCGCCGGTGCACAGCGTCATGACGCGATAATGCATGCCGAGCTTCTTCAGCACCTCCTCGGCGCAGGACAGCATGCGCTCATGCTCGTTTCGGCTCTCTTCGGGCGTGGTGATCGACACCAGTTCGACCTTGGTGAACTGATGCTGCCGGATCATGCCGCGGGTATCGCGCCCGGCAGCACCGGCTTCGGCGCGAAAACACGGCGTGAGTGCGGTGAAACGCAGCGGCAGCTCCTTCTCGTCCAAGATCGACTCGCGGACCAGATTGGTGAGCGGGACTTCGGCGGTTGGGATCAGCCAGTAGCCCTGCCCTTCGCTGCCGAGTGCGCCGGCTGCAAACTGATCGTCGCGAAACTTCGGCAATTGCGCGGTGCCGAACATCGCGTCGTCGCGTACCAGCAGCGGCGGATTGACTTCGGCATAGCCGTGCTGGTCGGTGTGCAGATCGAGCATGAACTGCCCGATCGCCCGTTCGAGCCGCGCGAGGCCCTTCTTGAGAACGACGAAGCGCGCGCCAGAGAGCCTGGCAGCTGCGTCGAAATCCATGAAGCCCATGGCTTCGCCGAGATCGTAATGCGGCTTCGGCGTGAACGCGTAAGTACGCTTGGCACCGTAGTGATGGCGCTCGACATTGCCGTGTTCATCGACACCATCCGGCACGTCGGCGAGCGGCAGATTCGGAATCTCGGCGAGCGCTGTCTTGAGCTGCTCTTCGGCCGCTTTGACCGCGGCATCCATCGCGGGCATCGTGGTCTTGAGCTCGGCGACTTCGGCCATCAGCGCATTGGCGCGGGCGTCGTCCTTGGTCTTCTTGGCCTCACCGATTTCCTTCGATGCCGTATTGCGCCGCGCCTGTGCCTGCTCGGACGCAAGGATGGCTGTGCGCCGCTTCTCGTCGATCGCCAGCAACGACGCCGACAGCGCCGCGAGGCCGCGCCGCTTCAAAGCAGCGTCGAAAGCTTCGGGATTGTCGCGGATCGATTTGATGTCGTGCATGGCGGGATTCCTGAGCAAACGCGGCTCTGACTACCCCGATTGGTCGGGATTTGGAACATCAAATGGCGGCAGGACGCGCGGCTCGCTCAGTGAGAGCGGAGCAGGAGTGCCAATACGCCAACGCAGCCCGCCATCACGCCCACACCGGCAATGACCATGCCGCCAAGCCGAACAGTGGTTTGCAATGTCGATTTTTCGATCGCCGCCAGCAGCTCGTTCCGCATGGCAGCGAGGTCGGATTTGAGGGCTACCGTGTTCCTCAATGCAGCGACGTCGGACTGAAGAGAAAGCAGATCCGACCTGATGGCCAGTTCGGTCATGATGAAATCCCTCGCCGCCTCAGCATGTGCATCGGCTTGATTTGCGGGCACCTCGGCCTCACGCAAGCGCTTCGAATAGCCGAGCGTATCAAATGCGAAGACCACAATCACCTCCCGCCACAACTCAAAACACAACCTTAGATAAATTGCATTCCGAGCTGCCGCAAGAAGCGCTCGTCCTATTCCACCGTCGTCACGTCGGTCCCGGTCGCAGCGGCGGCGCTTTTCGCGGCGTTCTTCTCGACGATGCGGACGGCGATGATCGAGCCCTCATAGAGGATCATCAGCGGAATCGCGAGCGACATCTGGCTGATCACGTCGGGCGGCGTCAGCACGGCTGCGATGACGAAAGCGCCGACGATGAAGTAGCGGCGCTTTTCGCGCAGCTGCTTGGAGGTCAGCACGCCGATGCGGCCGAGCAGCGTCAGGATCACCGGCAACTGGAAAGCGACGCCGAAGGCGAAGATCAGCGACATCATCAGAGACAGATATTCGCCGACCTTGGGCAACAGCGCGATCTGCGCGGTATCGGAGCTGCCGGTCTGCTGCATGCCGAGCGAAAAGCGGATCAGCATCGGCAGTACCATGAAATAGACCAGCAACGACCCCAGCGCGAAGAAGATCGGAGTCGCGATCAGATAGGGTAGAAAGGCGCCCTTCTCGTGCTTGTAGAGGCCGGGCGCCACGAACATGTAGATCTGCGCTGCGATCACCGGGAATGAAATGAAGCCGGCGCCGAACATCGCGAGCTTCAGCTGGGTGAGAAAGTATTCCAGCAGCGCCGTGTAGATGAATTTCGAGTTCTCGGGACCCGCAACCCAGACGAATGGCCACACCAGCACATTGTAGATCTGCTTGGCGAAGAAGAAGCAGAAGATGAACGCCACGGCAAATGCCAGCACGGCCTTGATCAGCCGCGACCGCAGCTCGATCAGATGATCCATCAAGGGGGCCTTGGAGGCCTCGATATCTTCGGCGCTCATAGGGCTTTGGCGTTCTTCAGGACTTCGGGATCGCCGGGTTCGGCGGATGCATGGTCGTCGTTGGCGACCGGCACGTCGCTGGTCGCGACAGGCTCGGTTGACATCGGCTCGGCCGCTGTCGGTAGCACCTAGCGCGTGATCGCCAGCGGTTCGTTGACGGCGTTGTGTGCTTCCGCCTCCACAAATGTTTCAGGGGTCGGCGGCTCGGGCGTGGTCGGCATCACCGGCGGCGTGGTGACGTTGTCGATCTTGTCGACGGTCATGGCATCGCTGACATCCTTGCTCAGCGAGGTCATGATGTTGTTCTTGGAGAAGTCCGAAGCGGCATCCTTGACGTCGTCGAACGCCTTCTTGACATCGGCCATTTCCGCTTCGCGCATCGCTTCGTTAAACTGGCCCTGGAATTCGGAGGCCATGCGACGGGCCTTGCCCATCCATTGCCCGACCATACGCAATACGCCGGGCAATTCCTTCGGGCCGATGGCGATCAGCGCCACGACGCCGATGACGACCAGTTCACTCCACCCGATATCGAACATTTAAAAGCCTGCTCACAGGACGGACGAACCGTGCCTTTTGATCCGTCCGCTGCAACTCACTTCGGTATTAAGCGCTTCGATCCGAAACGCTCTGGTATCAGACGACCTTGCTGCCGACATCCGTCCGGTTCGCCGACGGCGGCTGCGGAGGCTGGTCGATGGTGCGGTTCGGATCGGCCGGCTTCTCCACCGGCTTGTCGTCGTCGGCCATGCCCTTCTTGAAGGCCTTGATGCCCTGCGCGACGTCGCCCATCAGATCGGAAATCTTGCCGCGACCGAACAACAGCAGGACCACTGCGATCACCACGATCCAGTGCCAAATGCTGAGAGAACCCATCCTGCTAACCCTCCAGACACGCAGCCGGCGTACCGGCTTGATTGACCCGGAACGTAGGCCGCGGGTTCGGCAAAAACAAGGACTTAACCACAGTGGAATCGCGGATGGACAAGTCGTAACGTCGCGAGCGTTAATGTCGCATCAGTGATGCTGATCGTCGTCGCGGTCCGCGTCCGGCGTCTCGTCGTCCTGATCGTCGTCATTGTCTCCGGCGGCGTTGTCCACGACGTCATGGCTCGCGTCGTGCCCGTCGGCGGCACCGGCTTCGAGTTCCGCGGTCGTCGATCATGTCGCCGATCTCGTCGGCCCCACTTTCATCAGCAGCCGGCGTCTCGGCGAAACCGACCACCTGAGCGGACGTGTCGTCGGCAGCGGCGGCCTCGCTGATGTCCCCCTGCGCTTCCGGGAACTCCGGATCGGGCGCCGACAAAGCCAGATGCAATTCGCCGTCCTCCAGCGGATCCTCGTCTTCGCGCAGTTGCGGATCGTCGGACGGATTGGGCACGCTGAAGCCGGCGGGCTACACCGGGCCCCTCGGCACTGCCCCACTCCGCGAAGCCGTCGCAGGGCACTACCGGGAGTGGTACGACGTCGAGATCGATCCAGCCACCGTTGCGA
>JAPLPC010000208.1 GCA_026400425.1 Hyphomicrobiales bacterium
CCGGAGCCGGGATGCCATGGTCGGCATAGCCGCCGGTGGTTCGATCGAAGCCTGGCGTCAGCAGCGTCAGCTTGTTCGGATCGGTCATGGCAAAGCCAGCCTGCATATCTGGAAAGCCGTGCCATTTGGCGTCCGGCGACAGCTGCCAGAACGCGGGATTGGTGGCGAGCTGATCGGTGCTGATGCTTTCCCAGGGAACGCTATGCACCGCGCCGGCTTGTGCGACGTCGGGAATTTCCACGCGCACCGGCACGAACGGTTCGAAGAACCAGCGGCGTTCCGGCCGCGGTTCCTTCTCCTCGAATTCGCGGCGCACCGCGCGCATCTTCTTGCGCAGTTCGATGCCGAGACGGATCGTATCGTCCCACAGCACTTCGCCGGAGCGGCCCTTCATCATCTGCGCGCCGACGTCCAATGACGCGAACAGCGGATAGAACGGCGACGTGGAAGCGTGCTGCATGAAGCTTTCGTTGAAGCGGCGATGCTCGACACGGCGCTTCTGGCCGCGGATATGGCGATCCTTCATGTGGATCTGCGACGCCTGCGAGAAGCTGGCGAGCTGCTTGTGGGTCGACTGGGTGGCGATGATGCCCGGCGAGTCCGGGCCGAGATCCTTCAGGCCCATGGCGAAGCGGCCGGCATAGAGCGGATGGAATTTCATGAAGCCCGCCCAGGCCTCGTCGAACAGGATGTAGTCGCAGAGATGGCCGATCCGCTCGATGATCATCTCGGCGCTATAGATGGTGCCGTCATAGGTGCACTGCTCGATGACCGCGACCCGGAACGGGCGCTCGCGCTTCCAGGCATCCTTGTCGGTGACCATCGGGTTGTTGCGGATGCGCTCACGCAGGGCGTCTTCGCTGAACGCGTCCCAATCCATCGGGCCGATCAGGCCCCACGGATTGCGCACGGTCGGCACGTAGATGGGCGTGCCGCCGGCGATCATCAGGGCGCCGTGCAGAGCGGCCTTGTGGTTGTTGCGGTCAAACAGTACGAGATCGCCGTCGGTGACCAGCGCAGACAGCGCAACCTTGTTGGATGTCGAGGTGCCGTTGAGCACGAAATAGGTTTTCTCGGCGCCGAAAATCTGCGCGGCTTCCTTTTGCGCCTGCAGTGCGGGTCCTTCATGGGTGAGCAGGTCGCCGAGATCGAGCACGGAATTGTCGAGGTCGTCGCGAAACACGGCTTCGCCGAGATGTTCCATGAACACACGGCCGATCGGCGAGCGGCTGTAAAACACGCCGCCGTTGTGGCCGGGGCAGGTCCAGAGCTGATTGCCTTCTTCGGCGTAATCCACCAGCGCGCCAAAGAAGGGCGTCTTCAGGGTCTCGGCATATTGCTTGAGGCGGCTGATCAGGTTCTTGGCGATGAACGGCGGCGTTTCCTCGGACAGGAAGATATAGCCGTCGATGAAATCGAGCACCTCGACCGGAATGTCCTCGAAACGCTGGCGACGGATCAGCAGCATGATCGGGAAATCCAGGCCGCGGCGGCGCATCAGGTTGATCAGCGCTGCGGTCTTGCCCTCCAGGCCTTTCTTGCCCCAATCGACCACCATGCAGCCGATGGCGGCATCGGTCTGTACCGCGATCGCAGCGTCTTCGAGCTTGCGCGCCTTCACCACCTCGAAGCCCGATTTTTCGATTTCCTCGACGATCTGGTTGAGGCGGACGCCTTCCAGGTCATCGGCGTCGAAGGTCGGCATGGCGCACAGGAAATTGAAGCGTTTGAAGTAGTCCATAAACGGGCACCGAATCTGTTGTCTGTGCTCTCTGTCGCCGCGTTGCGTGACAACTTGGTGACTGCGAGCAGGCGGGATTATTGATGAGCTCAGTCCCTGCGGGCAACGCCCGAGGATATCGACGGTTCGCGGTATTCAGCTAAGTCGGAAGACGAATGATGGTGCAGGGGTCGCCGGCTTTGGCGGCCTCCGCATGTGGTGGGCGTACCAGTAGACCCTCCGCGACGGCGAGATTGCCGAGCAGCGAGGAATCCTGCTTCAAGACGGGTGTTGCCACCAGCGCTCCATCGCGCCAGGCCAGGCGCGTGCGCAGGTAGTCCTCGCGGTGGTCGTTGGCGGGCAGGTCGCGGCCGAGCAGGGCCGGCTCCTGTGCGTGCTGGATATCGGTGCGTCCCGCCAGTGCGCGCAGCAGCGGCACCATGAACAGGAACCCGCAGACATAGGACGAGACCGGATTGCCGGGCAGGCCGATCACCCGCATGGCGCCGCGGCGGCCATGCATCATCGGTTTGCCCGGCCGCATGGCGATTTTCCAGAACGTCATCTCGACGCCGGCCGCGACCAGCGATTGCTGCACGAGATCGTGGTCGCCCACCGAAGCGCCGCCGGTGGTGACGAGGACATCGGCGCTCAGATCGATGGCACGCCGGATCGCCGCTGTCGTCGAGTCCAGCGTATCGCGGGCGATGCCGAGATCGATCACCTCGGCTCCTTCCGCACGTGCCAGCGCGCGCAAGGCAAATCCGTTAGAGAGCACGATCTGGCCGGGGCCGGCGCTCTCGCCGGGCAGCACCAGTTCGTCGCCGGTAGCCAGCATCGCGACGATGGGCCGCCGACGCACCGGCAATGCCGGATGGTTCATGCCCGCGGCCAGCGCGAGGTTGCGATCCGTAAGCAGGGTGCCGGCCTGCAGCAGCACGTCGCCCTGGCTGAAATCCACGCCGGCCGGGCGGATATGCCTGCCGCTGGTCGCCGCTTCGTTGACGAGGACCACGTCGCCGTCCCGCACCGTGTCTTCCTGGATCACCACGCCGTCGGCGCCGTCCGGCACCACGCCGCCGGTGAAGATGCGCACGGCTTCGCCGGCCGCGAGCGCGCGATCGAACGGCTTGCCGGCGGAGATCTCGCCGATCACTTTCAGTCTGGCTCCGAGCGTCGCGTCTGCGGCGCGCACGGCGTAACCATCCATGGCCGACATGGCTTGCGGCGGCTGGGTCCGCAGCGACGCGATGTCCCGCGAAAGGACGCGATGAAACGCGTCCTCGAGGGCGACCGTCTCCTCGGGCAGCGCATCGGCGCCACGCAGGATCGCAGCCATGGCATCGGTGAAGGGCATCAAGGCCATCGGCGGATCTCCGGCTTCGCGTGAATGTCCGTCTTAGCGAAGCGGGCGGGGGAGGCAAGCGCCGGTTGTCCAGCGCAAGGTTGGGGATCGGTTTCAAAGCCGCTAGATAAGGCCATGACCGATCATGACGACGAGAGTGGTGGTGCAAAGTTGTGGCGCGCCGATGTCGATGCGCTGACGTTCCGGCCGCAGGGGCACGGTGGCGTCTGCATGGTGCATCGGCAGGCGTTCCGGACGCTGCTGAAGGGCATGCCTAGCCCCGACGACTGTGCGGCCTTTTTCCACGATCGGGAGGCCGCGTTCCAGTTCGCGGCCCGCGCAAAGATCGTCCGGGCAGGCCTCGCCGCCGCCGCCAGCCTGCATCTGACCAGCCGCGACATCGCCCGCGCCATCGCGCAATTGGCTGTCGCATCCACTGATCAAAGCGGCTAAACTGACACCAACGAACGAGGAATCTCATGCCGCAAGCCCAGACCGCCCAGCTTTCCGCCACCACGAATGTCGCCGCCACGAACGTCAATGTCGTCGTGCAGGCCGTTCTCGCCATGGCGCTTGGGTTGTTCGTCGTCGGCGTGGTCGGCTTCTCGCATATTAGCGCGGTCCATAATGCGGCCCATGACGTGCGCCATGCCAATGCCTTCCCCTGCCACTGACGGCCTTCGCTAACTTTTGCGACCGAGATCCCCGAAGATCCCGACCGATCCCTCCGACTCGCTGCGGCTGCTGAAGATACATGTCCGTTTTTCGCTCGATCGTGTTCTCGGCGGTGCTCGCCGGCCTCGTCGCCGGCCTCGCCACGACGGCGGTGCAGATGGTCGGCACGGTCAGGCTGATCCAGCAGGCTGAAGTCTACGAGAAGAAGCCCGAGGCCCCGGCGCCTGCCGCTTCGTCCATGCCAGCAAACGCACCTGCGCCCGGCACATCGGGTCACGACCACGATCAGCATCAGATCGCTGCCGCAGCCCATGATCACGGGGATGCGTGGGAACCCGAGGCCGGTTTCCAGCGCAATGCCTTCACTGCGGGCGCCAGTGTTCTGACGGCCATTGGATTCGCGCTTCTGTTGGCCGGCATCTTCGCGTTGCGTGGTCGGCCGGTCGCGTGGCGCGAAGGGTTGTTCTGGGGGCTTGGCGGTTTTGCCGTGTTCGTCGCCGCGCCGGGCCTCGGTCTGCCGCCGGAGGTTCCGGGCCAACCGGTGGCTGATCTGACATTGCGTCAAACCTGGTGGATCGGGACCGCTTGCGCCACCGCCGCCGGTCTTGGCCTGCTGGTGTTTCGCAGAGAGCCGTGGGCGGCGATGCTCGGCCTCGGTGTGATCGCGTTGCCGCATGTGATCGGCGCGCCGCAGGCGCCAGTCGGCACAACCGACGTGCCCACGACGCTGGCGCATAGCTTCGTCGTCGCGGCCGTCCTGACCGGTCTGATGTTCTGGGCTTTGCTCGGTGTTCTCACCAGCATCGCCTATGCGCGCTTTTCGCGCAGCTAGAGCCCGAGTGCTTCGAGCGTCCTGGCGACGGTGGTCGGCGCGGTGCCGTGCATGGCGCACATCTCGCGTGCTTGGCAAGATGACGAATGCGATCTCATCGCCGTCGTGCAGATACCCGCGATGGGCAAGCCACCGGCAAAGTTTGCCGTTCGTAACACAGGATGGGCAATCGATTCCGGGTCGAGCGAAACGTTAACTATCTAAGTGACTGACGTGTCTCGCGGGCAATTTGGCGCACCGATTGCAGCAACGATCGTACGGCAGCTTTCTGCCGTTGGTATTCTACTGAGTTCATTGCGTAGGGAGTGCGACGTGCTGACGATTGTGAAACGTTTCTTGAAAGACGAGAGTGGCGCAACCGCGATCGAATACGGCTTGATCGCTGCAGGTATCTCGTTGGCCGTCATCGGTAGCGTGAATGGACTCGGTGTCAAACTGAACACCAAATTCGCGGCGATCAACAGTTCGCTGAAGTGAGCGACGGTCAATCGCGGATGCGCTGACGGTTGGCGCCGTGAACGTTGACGTCACGCGGCGACGTCAATCGGTGGTGGTGTCGCTGACCAGATAGTGGCCGGACTTGCCACCTTTCTTCTCGACGAGATGAAGGCCTTCGATGCGCACGCCGCGTTCGACGGCCTTGATCATGTCGTAGATGGTCAGGCATGCGACCGACACGGCCGTCAGTGCTTCCATCTCGACGCCGGTCGGGCCCGTGACCTTGACCGACGCGCGCACCCGGCAGCCCGGCAATTTCTTGTCGGGCGTGATGTCGATCGTGACTTTCGTCAGCGCCAGCGGATGACAGAGAGGGATCAGGTCGGACGTCCGCTTCGCGGCCATGATGCCGGCGATCCGCGCCGTGCCGAGCACGTCGCCTTTCTTGGCATTGCCGGACACGATCATGTCGAGGCTGGCCTTGCTCATGATGACGAGGCCTTCGGCGACCGCGATGCGTTCGGTTGCAGATTTGTCCGAGACATCGACCATGCGCGCCTCGCCCGAGGAGTCGATATGCGTCAGGGCGGGGGACTTCGACTTCGATGACTTGTTGGCGTCTTTGGCCATGCTCAATGCACCTCACGCTGTAACAAGGCCTTCGTCGCTGCCGTCACATCGGCCTGCCGCATCAGGCTTTCGCCGACCAGGAAGGTCGATATGCCAACCCGTTCCAGCCGTGCCAGATCCGCGGGCGCGAAGATGCCGCTTTCGCCGACCTTCAACCGATCCTTCGGCATCATCGGTGCCAGCGCCTCGCTGGTAGCGAGGCTGACCTCGAAGGTGCGCAGATTGCGGTTGTTGATGCCGATCA
>JAPLPC010000596.1 GCA_026400425.1 Hyphomicrobiales bacterium
CGTCGGCGGCCTGCTCGTGGTGCTGGCCATGAACCGCGTGGCACTGCCGCAAGGGTTGCACGCGCCGTTCGTCTGTACGGCTGCGCTGGTGATCTTCGGCCTCGCGCAGATCGCACACGCGTCCGGCTTTCTCGCGGTCTACCTGGCCGGGATGATCATCGGCAATCGTCCGACCCGCGCGCATAACTCGGTGGTGACATTCCTCGACGCCGCCACCTGGCTGGCTCAGATCGTGATGTTCGTGATGCTCGGTCTGCTGGTGTCGCCGGAACGCCTCGTCAGCAGCATCCTGCCGGCGATCGGCATCGCCGTGGTGCTGATGGTGGTCGCGCGTCCGCTGGCCGTCTTTGTCTGCCTGCAGCCGTTCCGCTTCAATTGGCGCGAAAAGGCGTTCGTGTCGTGGGTCGGCCTGCGCGGGGCGGTCGCGATCTTCCTCGCATCCATCCCGTTGCTGGTCGGCTTGCCGAAAGCGCCCATCTATTTCGACGTCGCATTCGTCGTGGTGATCATCTCGCTGTTGTTTCAGGGCTGGACGCTCGGCTATGCCGCCCGCCTTCTGCATGTCGCGCTGCCGCGCACCGACCGTGGGCCGCGACGGATCGAGCTTGATCTGCCTGGGCAGCTCGATCAGCAACTGGTCGGCTATTCGGTGCGGCCGAAGAGCCTTTATCTGAAGCGCGGTCTGATCCCGTCGTGGTCGAAGCCGACGCTGGTGATCCGCGAGGAGAACATCCTGACGCCGGAAGAGGCCGCGCCGGTCACCGCCGGCGACTATCTCTATCTGCTCGCGCCACCGGAGAAAGCCGAGGCGCTCGATCGGTTCTTCGTCGATATGCCACCTGTCGCGGCGCCCGATCCGCACCTGCTCGGTGACTTCGTTGTGCCCGGGGAGACCACGCTCGGCGATCTCGCCGCGATCTATGGCATCGTCATCGATCCGGCCGAGGCGCAACTCACGCTGGCCGATTATTTCGACATTCATCTCGATCACGCGCCCAAGGTCGGCGCTGCGCTGCCGATCGACAGCATCGACCTGGTGGCCCGCAGCCTCAGCGGCGGCCGGGTCAATGTGGTCGGCCTTCGCCTGCCGGAGGACGAAGAGCCCGCCCCGGTCAAGTTGACCCATACGCAGCGGTTGCGAGGCAAATTGAAACGGAGCATGGCGGGCCTGTCGAGGCCTTGATTGACAGGTCTCAGCCCGGCAGCACTTCGATGCCGCCATGGGCTGCGACCTGCCCGGCCTTGAGCAGCACGACGTTGGTCGCCAGCTGTCGCATGTCGTCGGCATCGTGGCTGACGAGCACCATCGGCACGGCGCCATCGTCGCGCAGACGGATCAGATAGGGCATGATGTCCGCCTTGCGCGCGTCGTCCAGCGCCCCCAGCGGCTCGTCCAGCAGCAACAGTTGCGGTCGTGCCAGCAATGCGCGACCAAGCGCGACGCGTTGACGTTCACCACCGGATAGACCTGCGGGGCGACGCTTCAGCAGATGGTCGATATCCAGCATCTTGGTGATCCGATCCTCGTCTGCAGCATCGCGCGTCAGACGATTCATGCGGCGTCCATAATCGAGATTCTGCGCGACGCTCAGATGCGGAAACAGACGCGCGTCCTGAAAGACATAGCCGATCCGGCGGCGATGGGCCGGGAGGTCGATCGCTTTGCTGGCGTCGAACAGGACGGCATTGTCGATGGCGATGCGCCCGCGGTCGGGCTGCACAAGGCCGGCGATCATGCTGATCAGAGACGTCTTGCCGGCGCCGGACGCACCGAACAGGCCGGTGACCCGACCTTCGCTGGCGAAGGCGACATCGACCGAAAACTCACCGAGCTGTTTGAAGATATCGACTTGCAGCATCTCAGAGACCGTGCAGTCGTCGTGTCGCGCGGCGCGCGAACCATTCTGAAAGAAGCAACGCGACCACTGCGATGCTGATCGAAATGACGACCAGGCGTGACGCTGCAGTATCGCCGTCCGGTGTCTGCAGCAGCGAATAGATGGCCGATGAAATCGTCTGCGTCTCGCCCGGGATATTCGATACGAAGGTGATGGTGGCGCCGAATTCGCCAAGCGCCTTGGCAAAACCGAGCACCATGCCGGCGAGAACGCCCGGCAAGGCAAGCGGCAGCGTCACGGTGACGAACACCTTCAGAGGCGA
>JAPLPC010000066.1:0-5267 GCA_026400425.1 Hyphomicrobiales bacterium
CCAGCCATCCCGGCAAATTGCAGATCCGCCTGCAGGATCCCGACACAGCGAGCGCGCGCGCCGGCATCGGCGCCTGCACCGGCGACAGCGGCGGCCCGGTGCTGCAGCGGCAGAACGGCCGCAACGTCATCATCGGCGTGATCTCATGGTCCACCGGCGCCAAAAACAGCGCCGGCTGCGGCGGCCTCACCGGCGTCACCCCGCTGACGCTGTATCGCGACTGGATCGTGCAGACCGCCAAAGCCTGGGGCGTCACGCTGTAGCGCCTTGAGCCTTGCAGGGTGGGCAAAGGCGCCTTCGCCGTGCCCACCATCCCATGCGCAATCATCAGTGGTGGGCACGCTCCGCTTGGCCCACTCTACGGTCAGCGCCAGGCGCCCCTCGTTAACCTTCGTCAACGCGTTCTCCGCTATTCTTGGCGAATCATGCGCAGCCTCGCCCTCATCCTGCTTCTCGCCATCACCACCACGGCCGACGCCGCCGATCTCGCCGGCCACTCGCGCCTCGGCGCCGTGTTCGCCGAACCGGTGCCGCCCACCCGCCGCACCATGGTGGTGGCGCGCGAAAAGCCGGTCGAGGAACCGATCGTCACCTATGCGCCGGAGGTCGATGTCCGATCGATCGTGCACGGCTATTACGGCAAGCCGAATTCGTATTATTATCGCTCCTATTACGGCACCCGGCCGGAGACCATCTTCAGCCGCGCGCCCTATGGCTGCGGCAGCTACGGCTATTGCTGAGCCGGCCGGCGGCGACGGCAACGAGGCCTGGCGCCTGGGCCTCAATGCTTTGTGAACGGACAAGCGCGAAACGCATCACCACATCAGGAAGTAGCTTTTCAAAGGTGAGGAAAGCCACTTGGGCAAGCAAGAGAAGACCGAAGCCGAACTCGAGGAGATGATCGCCCAGCGCATCGTCGTCGGCGGCGTCTATGTCTCCGTCCGCGCCGACCCCGTGCTCGGCTGGCGCCCCATGGTCATCACCGCCCCGAAACACGCGACCTATGCGCAGAAGATGGCGGACGATGTCGCAGCCGAGCTAAGGAAGAAGTTTGTGTTGAAGGGGGAGTAAGGTCGGACATCTCGCGCCGACGCTATGTCGGCTTGAACACTCCCCGCTCCAGATTTCGAAGGCACATCCCAGCATCCGCTGAGTAAGGAAGGCGATGCGAGTCCGCGATGTGCTGAAGTTGAGCCCTTGCTCCCTCAGGAGCGACAGCCAGGGTCAGCTTGGCCGCTTGGACTCGCACATGGAAATTGGCGTGACCGTAGAGATTGACCAGCTGTGTTCGCTGGTCACCGTCCCGCATCTTCAGTTCATTTGTGACGTCGATCATCCGCTCGTACAGACGATTATACTTCGCGTATTGCCCGTGCAATCCAGCTTCGTCCTCAGCGAGAGTGACTTTGACGAACTCGTGGACAAGCTCGGCGGTCGTCAATTCGCTGATGTGTCGGCGCGTCATGGCTTCAATAGCTTAGAGCGCGGAGGCCGATAGCACAACGATGGCTATGCCGTTCCCGCTGAAACAGTGTCGCTGAGAGCGTCAAGTGCCGAGGCGCGGCCGCTGTCCGATCAATAGCCTTCCCCCTCGTCCGCACGCGATAGAAAAAACTAAAGCCCGTCAGCTTTAATGGCGGTGACCTCACTCAGGAACGTATCGACCGTCACTTAAATAGAGCAACGTGAATCCGGCATCTCCGGCCTGTGGAAATTCACGCCGATCGATGATCATCTGAAGCGCCGCACGCGACTCCTTTGGCAGGACCACCAATGTGGCATTCGCCGCTTCCAGCCGAACCTGTGGATTAGGATGATTGTAAAGCGCATGGAGCGCACGGCGCTGGTCACCGTCGCGCGACTTCAATTCCGTCTTTAAGGCATCGATCTTCAAATAGAGGCGATTGACCTTTGCGATCTCGCCGCCCACGAGCGCGTGGCCTCTCGCGAGAGACAAGGCCTGAAATTGCTCGACAATCTCCAGCACAGTCTGATGTGAAATATCAGGACGTTTCATGGCTTCAGCACCTGGAAGAGAATCAAGGCTTCCCGTCCGACACGGGCATGTTCATCCGACGACTTATCAGCGAGATATTGACGCGGTGACATGCCACCATACTTCTCATTGGACGTTCGATACCAACGTGAAATGTCATAGTGTTTGAAAGTCGGAATTCTAACACGATTGCCCGGTGCGTCGATCTGGGATTGGATAAATCCGCGCCGCTTGGATACATGCTGCTCCATCTTATAGTGATGGATTTCAGTCCCAGGTCGCGGCACGTCCACCGCAGCCTCCAACTCCTGCATCGTTTTCGGCGGATCGAGCGAAGTGACGATCTCTTGTGCTTTCTCTCGTACCCAGCTCCTTAATCCAAGTATGCTGATAAATAGACTAACAGCTCCGAACGCGCGGACTGCCAGCGCGCGGGCTATCCAGTTTGCAGCGGCGCGCAGGATTGTAGAAGGAGAGCGATTTGGCTTTGCTTCTGGGATTTCGGGGGGATCCTCAAGCGAAGGGCCGCCGTTGCCCGGATAACTTGACGACCCGCTAGCGGCGACCAAGAAATCATTCGGGCCGCCACCGCCGGAGCCCTCTCCCTCATCATCTTCAGTCCTAGATGTAGAGATGTACACCCGGGGCAGGCCGCTATCTGATTGCGTTTCTCCGTCCTGCGTCCCAAAAGTGAATTGCCCCCCGCCCTCTTCACCCGCTTCTATGCGCGGCTGATCATCCCACTTCCGCTCTGGTACGGAAAAGCGCGAAGCATCCGGCCGCAAATAGCGTCCGCCATCCGGACGCATGAACCGACATCGCTGGTAATGCAGCCAGGCGTTCATGCGTTCACCCATGACAACGACGATGTCGGAGAACTCATCGAAATCGACGTCGCCGCCATCGCGTGACGTCGTCCCCTCTCCCGCTTGCGGGGGAGGGGTAGGGAGGGGGCGCCCCGCGTGACGTCGGCGCGTGTGGCTGCCCTACCCGGCTTCGTCTTGCGAGCTCCACCGGGGCGTGGCGCCGGCCCTCTCCGCGTGCGGAAAGAGAGCCAAGCGCGCTCAGCTCGCCGCCATCTTCAGCAGCTTGATCGCATCGAAATCCTGCACGCCGCCGCCGACGCGCTTCGTCGTGTAGAACAGCACATAGGGTTTCGAGCTGTAGGGATCGCGCAGCACGCGGACGCCGATGCGGTCGACGATCAGATAGCCGCGCTGGAAATCGCCGAACGCCACCGACAAAGTATTGGCCGCGACATCCGGCATCTCTTCGGCTTCCACCACGGGGAACGTCATCAGCGTGGCGCGGCCGCCGCTCTGGGCCGGCGGCTGCCACAGATAGGCACCGGTGGAGTCCTTGAACTTGCGGATCGACGCCTGGGTCTTGCGGTTCATCACGAACGAGCCGTTCTGGCGATAGCCGGCCTTCAGCGCGTAGATCAGATCGACCAGCGTGTCCGACGGGTTCGACGCCGCAAACGCGCCAGCAGCGCCCGAGGCGAGATAGCCGAGATTGCCCCAGCTCCACGACGCATTCGCAACGGTCGGATAGGTGAGAAACCCCTTCGGCTTGTTGACGCCGTCGCCACCGACGAAGGCCGCGCCCTCCTGCATGGCGAAGACGAGTTCGACCTCGGCGGCAATCCACTGGTCGAGATCGACGGCGCTGTCATCGAGCAGCGTCGCCGTCGCGGCCGGCATCGCATACAGCTCCATCGCCGGAAACGATAAAGCTTCCAGATTCGGTGACGCCGTCTGCGGCCGCGCATCGGTCTCGCCGACCCAGCCGGTCGCCGGCCCCGTGGTCATGAACGGCTTCTTGTAGACGCTGCTCGAGATCTCGCGCACCGACGCGATGCTGCGGATCGGTGAGATCGCCGCCAGCCGCGACGCGATGGTGCGTTCGAGCTCGGGCGGCACCAGATGTCCGCCATCGGCATCGGAGCCGATCGACATCGCCTTGGTCTCGAGCGTGCGTAGCGCCTCGACATCGCCGGAGCGCACATAGGCATCGAACGCGCTCTTGTGCTCGCGCGCGGTCGTATCGCGGGAGGCGCGCGGCCCGCCGATGCCCGGGCGCGCGCCGCGCAGCACGATATCATCCATCCGCCGCTGCTGCGCGTCGAGCGCCGCATTGATGCGATCAACCTTCTGCTCCAGCAGCACGTCGCCGCGCTTGTGCTCGATTTCGGCCAGCCGCTCGTCATTGGCGGATTTGAAATCCTCGAAGGTCTGGCGCAGCTCGTCGAAGCCGTCGCGCGCGGCGAAGCCGGCCTTGTGTTCGGGGGCAGCATCGGTGAGGTCGAAATTCATTGATGGTCTCCATGGGGGCTGGTGGGTGACTGGATGACAGGCACGCGCATGCAACGCGCCGCTTTGCAGGGCACGCGATGAAAGAGATGGATGAGCGGACGAGCCGCTTGAGCTCTTCTAGATTGGGGACGCTAGTGGATCGCAGCTTGTAGACCGGCGCGGAAGCGGCTTCGACGGCCTGCTATGGATCAATGATCTCGCTTCCTCGTCGCATCCATCAAGATTCTCACGCGCCTGTTGACCCGCTCGACCTCGTCAGATGCTTTGGCGCCGAAAATGATATTCTGAAATCTGGCAGGCAAGTATTCACGCCGTAGATCATCGACCATTCTATCGCGATAGACGAGCACGCCCATACCTGGCCACTCGTCCTCCTTGCCCACAACGTCGACACGGATCGTGATGCACCAATGGGGAAATCGGGGTAACAAATCCTGCAATGCGCCGAGGATCACAGGATGAAAAAGCTGAAGATTCTGGAATTCGAGTTGTTGGGAGTAACGCCCCCAATTCTCATCAAGCAGCCAATAATCGCCCTGCCTCAGATGGTTCTTTACGCCGTAGCGATCGAGGATGCGGGTTATGGCATCATGAAGAAGATGCCAGTCTCGCTGTTGCTCGGCTTGCAAATCCGCACTCATGACCCAGCCCTCTATTGAGACCCCCGTCCCGTCCGAAGCATGCGTAGCCTTCGCAATAAACGAATTGAGTCGTTGTAGTTGCGAATTCTAGGATCCTTCGATTCTCTGATTTCCGACAGCAATTGCCAAGCATCATCCGGTGTCATTTCGCTCGGACGCATGCTTCTATCGCTTAGAAATTTCTCGGAGAGCTCATTCACCGCCTGATTGTAGCGCCCATGCGCACCGTCAGGACCGTTCCAGAAATGCCCCTGCGGCAACCCATCGGGGCCAGCTCTGAACGTATCGGTTGGCAAGCTGCCTGTGGTTGCGTCG
>JAPLPC010000066.1:5292-6171 GCA_026400425.1 Hyphomicrobiales bacterium
TCGAACACGCGGCGGGTCTCCGGTTGCAAGTCCCATTTCCGAAAAGTGCTCTGCGGCATTTCATGATGCCCGCCGGGACTATAGTAGGGATCGCCATATTTGTCAGTAAAGCTGCGACTCCTCTGAGCGATAGGAACGATCGGCAGCGGATCGGTCGGATCGGCTAGTTCCGCATTGCCGGGCTCGTTTGGCGCGATGTCTGTTTCGAGCTCCGGACCTTCACTCTCGCCCCGCAGGCTGCCGAGGGCAGGCGATGCATCAATTTGTTCGACAGAAGGTGCCTCTCCAACTTCGGCATAGGCATTGCGAAACGGCTCCTCTTCTCCGGTCGAGGATCCGCTCTCTTCGGCGTTATCCTCATCACCTTCATCTTCTTCGGCAGTCTCGCTGGATGAAGCCCCTCCGAATATCAGCGAGATCAGCATGTCAGCCCAACGGCCGCCGCCGGGTTGCCCGGCTGGAATACGACGCTGGTCGGCCCTGAATTCAGATCCATCCCGGGAAACATCTCGGCCGCAGTCGTTCCTGGTGCCCAGATGCGAGCCGCATCAGGGCGAATGAATCTGATCGCGTCCGGGCGGATGTAGCGACCGGCGTCAGGCCGCAAGTAACGGGCCCGCACCGAATCATCGTCATGATGGACGGGCTGGGTCATCGCTGTGCTCCGAACGCGAGACCGGCGCTCACACTTCGCAGCGCCTGTTTACGAGCGGCGCGGGAGTGCAGTGAGCACGCCACCACCCTCCCGCACCGTGCAGGCGGCTTTGGTACATCCGCGCCGCCGCCTGAACCGATGTGATGTGACTCGCCGTGGCCGGCGCCGATCAGCTGCTGCCATTCGCGCTCGGCGGCGCTGCGCAGCCGGGTCTGCTTCACCGC
>JAPLPC010000483.1:0-757 GCA_026400425.1 Hyphomicrobiales bacterium
CGCCGGCGGCACCGGGCTTGCCGCTTGCGAGCTAGGCAAGCTGCTCGGTCTCAAGGTGATCGCCTGCGCATCGTCGGACGAGAAACTCGATTTCGCCAAACAGCATGGCGCCGAACTCGGTCTCAACTACACCAAGGACGATTTGAAGGAAGGTCTGAAGGGTCTCACTGGCGGCAAGGGCGTCGATATCATTTTCGATCCGGTCGGCGGCAAATACGCAGAGGCCGCATTGCGCGCGATCGCATGGGAGGGCCGCTTCCTCGTGATCGGCTTCGCCGCCGGAGATATCCCGAAAATGCCTCTCAATCTCGCGCTGCTGAAGGGCTGCGATATTCGCGGTGTGTTCTGGGGGGCATGGGTGCGCCAGAACCCCGACAAGAATCGCGCGAGCCTGGAGAAGCTGGTGCAGTGGGCCGCCGAGGGGAAAATCTCGGCGCATGTGGATCGCACCTTTCCGTTGGAGCAGACCGCAGAAGCACTCAAGGTCCTCGCCGGCCGTCAGGCCATGGGCAAGGTGATCCTGCATCCGTAGTGACATCGCCACGATGCGAGGCCTAATGGCCGCGCTGGTTACAAGGCGTAAGCATCGCGGATAGCGTTTGACGGTGTCCGGTTCGGCTCTGTAAGGGGCCGCACCCGCCGGCCTGCGGGCAGAACGTCTCGGCCCAGTGTTTTGACCCATCAGGAAGGTGGAACAAATGCGCCGTCCACGATTTACGTTTCGCTCAAAGGCGTGCCGGATTGAGCCCCGGCGCGC
>JAPLPC010000483.1:853-1798 GCA_026400425.1 Hyphomicrobiales bacterium
GCGGGTCTGAACTTTGGAGTGTAGACTGTCGCATGAGCACGCCTGGGACCGCCCTCGAACACATTTTTCCCGGTCCGAGCGAACTCAGCAAGCTGATGCGCGGCCACGACTGGTCTTCCACGTCCCTGGGGCCGCCTGAGGGTTGGCCCCAGGGATTGCGGGTTCCTCTCGGCATGATGCTGACCTCGCGCTTCGAGATGTGGCTCGGCTGGGGCCCTGACATCGCTTTCTTTTACAATGACGCCTACGTCCCTACTCTCGGCATCAAGCATCCCGATGCGCTCGGTCAGCCGATGCGCGTGGTGTGGAAAGAGGTGTTCGCCGCGGTCGAGGATCGTATCCGCTCGGTGATGATCGACGGCGTAGCGACATGGGACAAGGCGCTGTTGCTGCTGCTCGAACGCAACGGCTATCCGGAAGAGACCTACCACACATTCTCCTACAGCCCGCTGCGCGGCGACAGCGGTGCCGTCGAAGGGCTGATGTGCGTCGTCTCCGAGGAGACCGAGCGTGTCATCAGCGAGCGCCGCCTCACCACCTTGCGCATGCTGGCCGACGGCCTGAACGGGATCCAGGTCCGCGATGAGGCCATGGCCGCCGTACGGGCCACGCTCGCCGCCAACCGCAAGGACTTTCCGTTCGCTCTGATCTTTCTGCACGATACCCAGGGTCAGTGGGTCGGGCAGCCCGCAACGCCTGATGCCGTCAGCCTGATCGGCCATGATTGGCCGTTGGCAGCTATCGACGACGGCGACACCGGCATCCGCGTCGATATCAGGGACATCGCCGCCGCTGTCCCTCTCGGCGCTTGGGAGGCACGCGCCACGCAAGCGTTGCTGGTGCCGATCGCGCAAGTCGGCAGCAAGCCGCTCGGTGCGATGGTGCTTGGCCTCAATCCACATCGCCCGGACGACAACGACCAATAGGGAAAACGCAGGTTCTGCC
>JAPLPC010000483.1:1815-2744 GCA_026400425.1 Hyphomicrobiales bacterium
CTTCGCGGAGTTGATCGCCACCCAGATATCGGGTGCGCTGACCAGTATCGACGCACTGAATTCCGAGCGACGGCGTGCGGAGCGGATCTGGCTGAATTCGCGCGATCTGATCGTGGTGGTCGATGCCGACGGTATTTTCCGCTCGATCAGCCCGTCATGGACGCGCATCCTGGGCCATGACATCGATGACGTCGTCGGCTGCAGCTTCCTCGATTTCGTCCATCCTGACGACGCCAATTCAACCAACGGCGCTATCGGTACGTCGCTGCAGTCGAATGGCATCGACCTGTTCGAGAACCGCTACCTTGATAAGGACGGCAATGTTCACTGGATATCCTGGAACACCAGTGTCGAAGACGGTCTGATTTATGCGAACGGTCGCGACATCACTGCCGAAAAGACGCAGGCCGATGCGCTCGCGCAAGCCGAATCGCAATTACGGCAGGCGCAGAAGATGGAAGCCGTCGGCCAGCTCACCGGTGGCATCGCGCATGACTTCAACAATATGCTAGCGGTGGTGATCGGCTCGCTGGATCTGCTGCAGCGGCGCGGTGAGCATACGCCACAGTCCCAACGCTACATCGAATCGGCCATGGACGGCGCGCGCCGCTCGGCATCGCTGACCCAGCGATTGCTGGCGTTCTCGCGGCAGCAGCCGCTGAAGCCCGAATCGCTCGATGCCAACAAGCTGATGGCCGATACGTCGGAGCTCCTGCGTCACTCCATCGGCGGCAATATCCAGCTCGAAACCGTGCTGGCCGGCGGGCTATGGCGGATTCATGCCGATCCCAATCAGCTGGTGACGGCGCTGCTCAATCTGGCCGTCAACGCGCGCGATGCGATGCCTGACGGCGGGCGATTGACGATCGAGACCCAGAACAGCCATCTCGACGAATCCTACGTGGCGAGCAATTTCGGCGTCGCGCCGG
>JAPLPC010000222.1 GCA_026400425.1 Hyphomicrobiales bacterium
ATGCGCTGCCGTGCGACGCCTCAGCGACCGTCCGGCGTCCGCACGCCGGCCCAGCTGTCACGCACCTGATGATAGTGGACGCTCGGATCGTAGACATTGGTATTGAGCTTCATCACCGTCGGCGACAAACGGCCGACCGCGTTGAGAACCGCGTAGGACGCGACCACGCGATCATGCTGCGCGGTGACAAGCGCGACCCGCGCATTGACCAGCGCCTGCTGCGCATTCAACACGTCGAGCGTGGTGCGCTGGCCGGCTTTGGCTTCCTCACGCACGCCATTGAGAGCGATCTCTGACGCCTGCACCTGCGCCTGGGCGGAAGCGACCTGCGCCCTCCCTGCCAGCAACTGCCCCCAAGCCTGCACGACGCTGGCGCGGGTCTGGTCGCGCACCTGCTCGAGCGCCAGACGCTGCTGCGACAACGATTCCTTGGACTGACGGATCAGGGCGTATTCGGCACCGCCTTGATAGATGGGGACGGACACCTGCGCTATCGCGGCGGCGGTGAAACCGCGCGGCTGGGTGATGGACTGTTCGAAGCCCTGCTGGGCACTTGCTTGCAACGTCACGGTCGGGAACAGCGCGCCTTCGTTGACCTTCACGTTGAGGAAGCTGACGTCGATGCCATACATGGCGGACGTGACGTTGGGGTTCTCGGTCAGCGCGAGATCGACCGAGGCCGGCAGCGAGCTGGGCAGGAAACGATCGACCGGCGATCCGGCCTGCAACGCGGTCGGCTCGTTGCCGATAATGCGGCGGAAGTTCGAGCGCGTGGTGGTGAGATTCGATTCGGCAGTCAGCAACTGGGTACGACCCGCGGCCAATTGGGCCTCGGACTGCGCAACGTCGGTGCGGGTGACTTCGCCGACATTGAAACGATCGCGCGTCTGCTTGAGCGTTTGCTCAAGCACGCGCACGTTGCTCTTCTGCACTTCGACCACGGCCGCGTCACGCAGATAGTCCATGTAGATCGTCGCGGCCGACAGCATTACCGTCTGCTCGAGTACGCGGAGACCCTCGCGTGCTGCCGAAACCTGACCTTCCGCCGCGCGAGTCCGGTTCGCAGTCTGGTTACCGTTGTACAAATTTTGCGTGATGGTGCCACCGACGGACCTTGGAACCTGCACGCCATGCAGTGCGCTGCTGATGCCGCCAATGCTGGTGACCGTGTCGGTGTATTGGTAACCTGCGCTCGCGGTAACAGCGACCTTCGGGCGATAACCGGATAGCGCTTGCGGAACGTTCTCGTCGGTCGCACGAACCGACGCACGTTGAGCATTCAGCTGAGGGTTGCTCTGGTAGGCGCGGACCAGTGCTGCTTCGATCGTGTCGGCCAGGCTCGAAGTCGTGCCGGCAAGCGACAACAACAAAGCCGCTACAGCAGCGCCGGTGGAAACTTTTACGCGGCCCATTCTAGGTAATCCATTCTTGCCACTCACCTATCCGGGCCGCAGCTTTGCGGCGCCAGATGGGGAGTCCGTTAGCGAGTCTCCACTCACCATATTCCTCGCATGCGCGAGACGGAACCTCTCGTGGCAAGATCGCGGTGGAAACTTGACGGATGGGACATCCAAGCCACACTTGCAGTTCCGTCCGACCGTCCCATGCGGGCAGCCGATCCGCGCGACCGGCCGCAACCCCGAACGACGTCTAGAAGACGAATTCGGCCTTGCGCTCAAAGCCCGGCAGCACCGGGACAACGGCGTCAAATAGCGGCCGGCTGCCAAAATCGTCGTGCGAATGGGTGACCATCGTCGCACGCAGCGGCTTGTTCTGGGCGAACACGCCCAGCAATTTGCCGCCAGGTTTCAGCTGGCCGTACAGGCCGGTTGGCGCCACTTCGGTGGCACCGGCCATCACGATGATGTCATAGGGGCCGCTGGCGGCGTCGCCTTCGACGCCCGCATTGGTCACCTTGCCGGCCATCTGCCCGATGACCGCGGCGGAATAGCCACCGCTGCAGCCGACGACGAGCACATGGTCGGTCGCCTTCAGTTCGGCGGCTTGCAGCATCTTCGCCAGCACCACCGGCTTGATCAGGAAGCGCCTGGCCTCTCCGGCCGCGCCGATGTCGAGATCCTGATCCAGATAGGCGACCGGACGCAGATGAGCCGGCACGTAGTCCTCGCGCGGCACCGCGAGCATGGCATCGATGATGCGCAGATCGGTGACGTCGCTCGGACGCACCTGACCATCGACCATTTTCTGGCGGGCAGCGGAGAAGTCGGACATGGCAATCCCTTGGGCGTGAGTCTGGAAAGTCTCGAAGTCCAAGGAATTACGGCAACACGATGCCGCGGGCAAGGTTTGCGGGACGCCGGCGCGAGCAGGCCACAAGGCGATCCAGGCCCGAAGCGGGGCCCGAACGAGTTCAGCAGTTGCAGTTTGGGAAATGAAGAATGAATTGGCTCCCCGGGCTGGATTCGAACCAGCGACCATTCGATTAACAGTCGAATGCTCTACCGCTGAGCTACCAGGGAAAACGCGAAGCTTGTCGCGTGCGGCAGCGTATAACAAAGCGATCCCGGCTTGGAAAGTGGGAAATGCGGAATGTTTCATGTTGGCGTCACGGCGGAGCGAAAACCGCGAAAAGGCCGGAACGTCCTCTATTTACAGCAGTTGATGCGTCCCGGCGGCCGTGTTTGCGGACCGAAGCTGCCCCGGCCCTGGATTTTTCCGTCGCGGTTTCGACGTATTGCGTCGCAAAATTGAGGTCTCGACATCGGCTTCCGCCAGAATCGAAACGAGGTGATTCATGCCCGCCCAGCACACCGAGCACTCGCTTCCGACCGACTTCAACGCCATGCCTTTCATCAGCGACGACGAATGCGTCTCACGGCTCGCTGCCGCGGTTCAGACGCATGACCGCAACCATGATGATGACGGCCATCTCGACGAGGTGGCGATGCTGATCGGGCGCCTCGCGGTTCCCATCGAGCTCTGACCGTCTACCTGTGCTGCGATGGGGCGTATGCCGTCTCTCGTACCCACCTTCTCGAAATAGGCGGCAGGCGCGACGCTCGCCGCCAATGACGCATATGATTTCAATTGCTTGACGCTTTCGCGACACAAGGGCGGCTGAACACTCCGTCACGATGTCACGCGCCGGCATGATAACCCTGCGTCAACCATCGCATCCCTGCGCAGTGGATCGCTACAATTTGAGCGATCTGTTCAACGTGACCACAAAGGCTTTCCATCAAATTGCCCGCAAGACAGGGAGTTTGACCATGAGCGAAGCCGAGTTCGATTATATCCTGGATGCGGTCCGGACCGAGATCGAAGCTGAAATTGAAGATGATTTCCGCAGCCAGATGATGTTTTTCGCGCCGATCCCGACGGCCGCCAACGACAATGAAGGCGCCTGGCCGCACATTCCGTTTCCGGACGGCTGGACTGCTTCGTGCTGAGCGCCCATGAGACCGGTTGCGGAAACCATGAAAGATGCGAACCGGCCATTGCCTAATCGGTCAACGGTCTGTAACTAAACCGCTATGGGGCCATGTGGCGGAATGGTTACGCGCCGGTCTGCAAAACCGTTTATTCGGGTTCGATTCCCGACGTGGCCTCCATCAATCCAATCCAGCTGCTAGATCAAGATGGGCATCCTCCGGCCAGGCTTTCGCCTTGCCCGGCTACTTTTTCTTGGCTGAACCGCGGCGGCGCCAGTCGCGCTTCTTCGTCTTGGGGGCCAGTTCCGGGATTTCTGCCTGCACCTCGCGATACCGGGCCAGCATGCGCTCGAAACTCGCGTTGAGCGTCTCGGCGATCTTCGGCCGTTTTTGCAGCGCTGACAGCACCATGCCCGCCGCCTCGATGGTGGACAATCCGTCTTTGCGCGGTTCGCGGCGCAATTTGCCGTAGAGCGAGGGCGCGGCGGGGCCGAGAATCACGCGCTGGCATTTCAGCATCCACGCATTGCGCCACCACAGCGCCTTGGCCTGGCTCCAGGTGCCGTCCAGCACGATCACGCCTTCGATGTCACGCAGCAACGACTTCTGGCTCATCTCGGCATCGCCCTTGCGGTCGATGGCGAGAATGTCGAGATCGGTATCGTAATCCGCCAGTTTCGCCGATCCCAGATAGAGAATCGCCCAGCGGGCGGGATCGACGTTGCGGCCGAGGATCTTGGACAGGCTCGGCCAGGACAGGCCGACGCGGACCTGCGCATTCTCGAAATGCTGGGCTGCGACGCGGGCGGTACCCAGCGCCCTGTCCTGCTCCTGCGGATGCTGCAGGATCAGGAGTTCGATCTTGTTGTCGATGACGTCGATGCTGTCGCAGATGCACAACGGCATCGGCTTCTGGCAATGCGGGCATTCCGGGATCGCGATGATCTCGTCGGCCGGGCGGTCTTGGGTGCTGGACATCGCCCGCTATACGCTGCGGACGTGCCGGCTTCAACAGTTGCCACGCTATTCGGCCGGCGCCGGATGTGGCTGGGGCCGGTATCTGTTCCGCAGTCGGTCGATCAGCAGATAGATCACAGGGGTCGTGTAGAGCGTCAGGATCTGCGACACGAACAGGCCGCCGATGATGGTGATGCCCAGCGGCCGGCGCAACTCGGTGCCCGGCCCGGTCGCCACCACCAGCGGAATTGCGGCAAAGGCCGCGGCCAGCGACGTCATCAGGATCGGGCGGAAGCGCGCCCGACAGGCTTCGAAAACCGCATCCGCCGGTGACAGGCCACGCTGGCGTTCGGCGTCGAGGGCGAAATCCACAAGCATGATGCCGTTTTTCTTGACGATGCCGATCAGCAGGATGATGCCGACAAAGGCGATCACCGTCAGCGGCGTATTGGTGATCTGCAGTGCCAGCAACGCGCCCAGCCCCGCCGAAGGCAGCGTCGAGATGATCGTCAGCGGATGCATCAGGCTCTCATAGAGGACGCCGAGCACGATATACATGGCGATCAAGGCACCGAGGATCAGCAGCGGCTGGCGGCTGGCGGTCTTGTTGAAATCGCCGGCGCTACCCTCGAAGCCGCCGCGCTGAATGGCCCCGGTCACGGAATCCAGCTGCACGCCAGGCAGCGTGTTGAACGACACCGTCGTCGAAGGCATCGACTGCGAATGATAGACCGCCAGCGGCGACAGCGTGCGGGTCATCTTGACGACGGCCGACAGCGGCACCTGCGCGCCACCCGTGCCGGCCACATAGATGCGGTCGAGATCGGCGGGATCGTTCTGGAACTTGCCGTTGATCTCCAGGATCACCTTGTACTGATTGCGCTGGGTGTAGATCGTCGAGATCTGGCGCTGCGAGAATGCATTGTTGAGCGCGTTGTCGATATCCGCGACATCGACACCGAGGCTCGATGCAAGATCGCGGTCGATCTGGAGGCTCAGCTGCAATCCGCCGGGATCACGGTCGCTGGACACGTCGGTCACGCCCTCGACACTCTCCAGACGCTTGCCCACCAGCGGCGCC